>NZ_JADBSA010000413.1:0-3720 GCF_020246945.1 Microcystis sp. M113S1
AGGCCGAATTTGAAGTCTTTTCTGAACGAAACCCCCTACTATCTGTGGTCAAGGTTCAGTTTTTAGCTTGGTTATCGCTTTTTCCATTGTAGCTTAAAGCCGTCGTAAAACGACGGGGTTTTAACCCAAATTTTCGATAATTAGATTAACTGCCGTAATTTTGCTTGTAAAGTCTTTTTGCCGAATTTAGTTAGAGTTTGTTGACGCAACCATTGGGGGTGACAACGTTGATCGTGACCTGCCAAAATTTCTAAACAAGCTTGAGCCACCTTTTCGGCATCTCGATAGGGAACGCGCCACCCCACCAAACCATCCTGCAGCGGTTCTGCTGAACCGTCCTCATCTCCAGAAATCACGGGAATACCACAGGCCATCGCTTCTAGGTAAACAATCCCGAATCCTTCCCGGGAGGGCATAACGTAAGCATCGGCTAAACGATAATGGTCGGCTAATTCCTCCGTTGGGACAAAACCCGCGAAAATTACCTGTTTATCCACTCCTAACTGCTTGGTTAAAGCTTCTAACCTGGGGTGGTCGTCCCCACGTCCAATGACTAGATATTTTACTTCGGGATAAGTCTCTAGAATTGTCGGCAGAGCCCGAATGGTAACATCTACCCCTTTATGGATATCCCCCGACCACAACCGGGCCACTGTTAATAAAACTTTGGCATTTTCCACATCATATTTTTTGATTAATGTCAAGGACTTTTCGCCTAAATTAAACTTTTCCTCATCCACCACACAGGGGAGAATTGCTACTTTTTTGGGATCGATAGCGTTAGCCTTACACATAAGATCGCGAGTGTAACGGCTAATTGTCCAGATCGATGCGGCCGCTTGCAGGGCCTGTTTTTGGGAATTTGGTAAAGGTTCCCAGACTTCATTGCCGTAGGTGAGGACGGTGTAGGGTATGCCTAAAGCTTGACAGTAAAGACGGGTGAGGGGGGCTAAATTTATATGACCACAAAAAACCCGTTGGGGACGTTTCCGGAGGAGAGAAACTAGAAACTTACGGGCTAATTGGATGCGCCCGAGAGTTGCTGAGTTATTTTTCAGGTAATGAAAGGTAATACCTTGATTTTTGAAAGGATTAGGACAATCAGGGGCATCCCGCAGTAAAAAAACCTCGGCCGCCTCGCAATCGGGCAAAGTGAGATAAGCTTGCAGGACATCCTTGATATATGATTGAATACCGCCTTCTTGGGAAAAAATCTCTAAAAATAGGAAGATATGAGGCATCATAGAACGTCAGCGTCAAAAAGTTTTAGGTTTGGCGAAAAAATTTTCCCCGATCTCTTATCTGTACTATCACACTTTCTTGATCTATTTCGATCGTCCCCCAAGTAATAGATCCTAACCGCTAACAGTCCGAAAAAGAACAATCTGGCCGATCTTCTCGCTTGTAACTGCTAGAATAAGGAGAATTCCGATGCTGATAGCTAAAATAACTGATATTAGTCAGTTTAGCTCATAATGCTGGTCAAGGCGATAGATAAAAAGTGAAGGACGGGGAAATAGTCAGAATTTTCCCGGATGCCAAAGATAAAGCCATTTCTTTGTCCCCAGTGTCATCGGGGAATCTTCCCCTTTTAACGCTAGATATTTTCAGGAATTACTAGAGACAAAAAAAATTAAAGTTCCTCAACTGCTCTGACAAAGGTTACAAATGCCCCCAGAACGGTTAAGCTTATTTTAATCTCTGTAATTGCTTTTATGGCTCATTTGACTTCTGAAAGACTCAATTTAACCACAAAAATCGCCTATGGTGCTGGCGATTTGGGACCGGCTATCACTGCCAATATTTCGGTATTTTACCTGCTATTTTTCCTCACTGATGTGGCAGGATTACCAGCAGGATTAGCTGGTAGTGTGCTGATGGTGGTGAGAATTTTCGACGCTATTAACGATCCGATTATTGGAATGTGGAGCGATCGAACTCGTACTATTTGGGGTCGTCGCTTACCATGGATGTTATTGGGGTCAATTCCCTTCGGAATTAGCTATTTTTTACTGTGGTTAATCCCGACTAATAACCAATTATGGCTATTTTTATATTATATTTTTATCGGTATTATCTTTAATTTAACCTATACAGTAGTCAATCTTCCCTACCAGGCACTCACCCCTGAATTAACCCATGATTATAATGAGAGAACCCGCTTAAATAGTTTTCGTTTTGCCTTTTCCATCGGGGGCAGCATTCTCTCATTAATTCTCTATATTATCGTCTCATCGTCCTATGCCAACGATCTCCATCAAGCTTTTTTATTGTTAGGTGTAGTTTGTGCTTTAATGTCGATTATAGCAGTTATTTGGTGCGCTTTAGCTTTACAAGAACGAGGAGCAAAAGCGATTCTCAATTCTCCCCAGAAAAAAGTTTTGGCAATTGCTTTTATAGTTATCGGTGCGCTTTCCTTGGTCTATGGACTAGGAAAAATTGGGGTGAATCCCAGAGACTTTATCGCTATTTCCACAATTTTATTAGGAATACAAGGGATAGTTTCGGGGTTAACCCTTTACTATGGCAAAACTGAAAATCATCTCAAGGATAGCGCGGCAATTAAACAGAGAGAAGCGGATAATAATACCGAAACTATTCCCCTGAAAGAACAATTAAAAATAGTTTTTGGTAATCGTCCCTTTTTATACGTTATTGGCATCTATCTTTGTGCTTGGTTAGGAGTACAATTAACCGCCTCGATTTTGGTTTACTACGTCGTCAGCTACATGAGACTATCGGAAGCAGCATCGGGTTTAGTCGCTTTGGCAGTACAGGGAACAGCTTTAGTGATGTTATTTTTTTGGCAAGCAGTTAGTCAGAAATTAGACAAAAAGATAGTCTATTTTTTAGGGATGACATTCTGGATTATTGCCCAAATTGGTTTATTTTTGCTCCAACCCGGACAAATAACTTTAATGTATGCTTTGGCAGTTTTGGCAGGATTTGGCGTATCTGTGGCCTATTTAATTCCTTGGTCAATGGTTCCCGATGTGATTGAATTAGACGAATTAGAAACAGGAAAACGTCGAGAAGGTATTTTTTATGCTTTCATGGTACTTTTGCAAAAAATTGGTTTAGCTTTGGGGTTATTTCTTGTCGGTATTGCGCTAGAAATATCAGGTTTTAAACCAAGAATCCCAGGAGAAGCAATTCCCCTGCAGCCAGATAGTGCTTTAATAGCAATTCGCCTAGCAATTGCTCCTTTACCAGCATTTTTTCTGATCATTAGCTTAATTCTTGCCTATTTTTATCCAATTACTCGCCAAGTTCACGCCGAAATTTTAGACCAATTAGCAACAAGAAGACAAGAGGAAAAGTAAACATCAGTTTTTTGAGAAACACTGTCAGTTAAACCCCGTAATAATTTTTCTTCTTCAGGTTCCAATCGTTTTGTAAATTATCAAGACAAAGTTATACTAAATCCGTTGAGTATAGGCTACTTATGAGGATAGGCACTCATGCAAGAGGGGAAATAAATAATTAGGGTCTGCTGAAAAAGTTTTTCGATGGGGGTTGGGGGTTGGGGGTTGGGGTGTGGGGTGTGGGGTGTAGGGTGTGGGGTTTTACCCATTTTCAGGTGGTCAACTACCTAATTTTCAGGGAAAAAGTGCTTAAATTTCCCCCCGATCACTCCCCTATCCAGTACTTTTTGATTGACAAAAGGTCTAACAGTCTTACCCAACAAGGTTTTTAGATTTATTCAGCAAGCCCTAATTA
>NZ_JADBSA010000414.1:0-7088 GCF_020246945.1 Microcystis sp. M113S1
CACGGTACGGTTCTGACTAAACGCTTCTTGTACTTGTTGGGCGCGACTTTTTACCAGGACAAGCTTTTCTGAACGGAACCCCCTAAGCCGAGTTTTCAAGGTGCTGTCCGCCCACTTGGTTTTCGAGACGGTCTTTTTAAGACTAACGTAAAGCCAACCTAGAACGGCGGGGTTTCCCACCCAAAATTTTCGATGATCATTTTTTTTGTAGGAGAACTTTAGTGGCAATTACTACCTCAGCTTCCCGTTTAGGGACAACCGCTTTTAGCGAGGTTGCTCCCGTGGAATTACGTCCCGATTGGTCTCGTGACGAGGCACAGGCGGTTATTCGCGCTGTCTATCGTCAGGTGCTAGGCAATGACTATATCATGCGTTCCGAGCGCCTTACCAGTGCCGAATCCTTACTCTGTAACGGTTCGATCACCGTGCGGGGATTCGTCCGCGCCGTGGCCAAATCGGAACTGTATAAGAACAAATTCTTCTACGGTAACTTCCAAACCCGCGTCATCGAACTTAATATCAAACATCTTTTAGGTCGCGCTCCCTACGATGAGTCGGAAGTGGTCTATCACCTCGATCTCTACGAAAACAAAGGATTCGAGGCCGATATCGACTCCTACATCGATTCCGCCGAATATACCGAAAACTTCGGTGATAGCATCGTTCCCTACTATCGCGGTTTTGCCAGCCAACCCGGTCAAAAAACCGTGGGATTTACCCGGATGTTCCAACTCTATCGCGGTTATGCCAACAGCGATCGCTCTCAGATTGCCGGCAAAACCTCCCGTTTAGCGGTGGAATTAGCCCAAAACGGTGCTTCGGCAGTAGTCGGTCCCTCCGGTGGCAGCGATGGTTGGGCCTATCGTCCCTCCGGTCAACGCAACACCCCCAGTAAAGCTCTTGGTGGTAGTGTGGCCTATGGTAATGTGGGTAAGCTCTATCGCGTGGAAATTGCCGCCATCAGCAAACCGGGTTATCCCAGTGTCCGTCGCAGTAGCAAAGCGGTTATCGTCCCCTTTGAACAGTTAAATAACACCCTGCAACAGATCAACCGTCTCGGTGGCAAAGTTGCCAGCATCACCCCCGCTAGTTTGAATTAATTTTCTAGCTGAAGATAGCTAAAAGTCTCCCGGGCAGCCGTCAGGTTCACCGGGAGACTTTTTTCTAGGGAACTGGCAGAAATTGACCCTCAGCAGATCGAGCAAACCTGTAGAATGAAAATAATTCCCTAGTTTTAATGCCTGTGACTGTCACTTCGATCGCTTTTGACTCTATCGATACTGCCTTAGCGGAAATCAAAGCCGGACGTGCCATTGTCGTAGTTGATGATGAGAATCGCGAAAATGAAGGAGATCTAATCTGTGCGGCCCAATTTGCCACCCCCGATCTGATTAACTTCATGGCAGTGCAAGCTCGCGGTTTAATCTGTCTGGCAATGACGGGAGAGCGTCTTGATGCTCTCGAATTACCTTTGATGGTGACAAAAAACACCGATAGCAATCAAACCGCTTTTACCGTTAGCATCGATGCCGCTCCCCATTTAGGGGTTAAAACTGGCATTTCGGCAGAAGATCGGGCGAAAACCGTGCAAGTTGCCATTAATCCGGTTACTCGTCCCGACGATCTCACCCGTCCCGGTCATGTCTTCCCGATTCGTGCTAAAGCCGGTGGGGTCTTAAAACGTGCCGGTCATACGGAGGCAGCCGTGGATCTAGCTCGGTTAGCTGGGTTGTATCCGGCGGGAGTTATCTGTGAGATCCAAAATCCCGATGGTTCCATGGCCCGTTTACCGCAACTATTTGAATACGCTCGTCAACATAATCTAAGGTTAATTAGCATTGCCGATCTGATCGGTTATCGATTAAAACACGATCGCTTTGTCCATCGGGAAACGGTCTGTGATTTTCCCAGTCAATTCGGCACTTTTCAGCTTTATGCCTACCGAAATTTATTAGATCAAACCGAACACATCGCTATTGTGAAAGGCGATCCCGCTCTCTTTGGCGATCAACCTGTAATGGTACGAATGCACTCAGAATGTCTGACCGGGGATGCCTTGGGATCCTTGCGTTGCGATTGTCGCCAACAGTTGCAAACTGCCCTAAAAATGATCGAAAAAAACGGTTTAGGGGTGGTGGTTTACCTGCGACAGGAAGGACGGGGAATTGGCTTAATTAATAAGCTAAAAGCCTATTCTTTACAGGATATAGGACTAGATACGGTGGAAGCCAACGAAAGGTTAGGATTTCCCGCCGATTTGCGCGATTACGGCATGGGAGCGCAAATGCTCAACGATTTGGGGGTGAGAAATATTCGTTTAATTACCAATAATCCCCGTAAAATTGCCGGATTAAAAGGCTATGGTTTGGAAATAGTCGAGCGAGTACCTTTGCTGATCGAGGCTAATGATTATAATTCCAATTATCTAGCCACAAAAGCGGAAAAGCTAGGACATCTATTCTTACAAACCTATCTAGTCACCATCGCTCTCAGTTGGGGGGAAAATCCGCCGTCAATTTCGCAAAGATATCATCAATTGGAGAAATTACGACAGTTAAGTCGCGCTAATCAATTATCTCTCCAAGAAGAAACCCGACCGGTAGCCAATGCCCTTTTTGATCGCGCCCCTTTGATCGTACATTTAGGTTTAGATATTCGTCAGGGTGTCAGCAGTAATTGGTATAAAAATCCTTCCCATCCTTATCTTCTGGTTATTGACAAGATATTAAATGACATTAAAGATTGGTCGGAAATTGAACGCTTAGAATTTTTAATTTCCGACGGAGACGATTCGATGACGGGATTACAAATGAAACTCGATCGTCAAAAAATGTCCGATGAAGATTTCTCACAATTACCACAATTAGCTACCCAAATTATCTACAGTTTTACTCGTGAGTCAGCCAAAAATTAGTTTTCTATGACCGTACTGTTGCCTCTTGCCTCTTGCCTCATCTCAACAAGCAATTTAAATATTTAACAGCTTAACAGTTATAATTAAACAAAGCTAGTGTAACGGGGAAAAACCATGACAACTCTCGACATTTTACCGGAAGTTACCTGTCCCCCCACCGATTTATGGAGTGATGAACCATCCTTGGAAAGTGATCTACATCTACAACAAATTACAATTCTGATCGGTTGTTTAGAAAGGCTATGGCAAGAAAGAAATAATTACTATGCTTCGGGAAATCTTACCATCTACTATAACGAAGAACAACTAAAAAAGCACAATTTCTGCGGTCCTGATTTTTTTGTGGTTTTAGATACAGAAAAACGTCCCCGCAAAAGTTGGGTAGTTTGGGGAGAACAGGGGAAATATCCCAATGTAATCGTCGAGATTCTTTCCGATTCTACGGCCAATATTGACCGCACTAAAAAGAAAATTCTCTACCAAAATACCTTTCGGACTCCTAACTATTTCTGGTTTGATCCTGAAAGTTTAGAACTGCAAGGATTTAGATTAATTGCTGGACAATATCAGGCTATTCCTGCTAATGAAAACGGCTATTTATGGAGTGAACAATTAGAACTATATTTAGGCATTTTTGAGAGGAAATTGCGTTACTTTACCCCCACGGGTGAATTAGTGCTAACTGCCGCAGAAGCAGAATTACAGGAACGAGAAGCGAAGGAACAGGCTATCCTCGAAAAAGAACAAGCTATCTTGGAAAGGGAAAGATTAGCCCAAAAATTACGAGAATTGGGCATTGATCCTGAAACTATCTAATTGATCAATATCTCTAGGCTAGGTAATTCCTATCCTAGAAATGTTGGTAATTTAACCTTATTTTTCCTGTCTTTCTAAGGCTAATTTTACTAACTTATCGACCAATTTATCAAACTCTAAACCGGTGGCTTTCCAGAGTTGGGGATACATACTAAAATTAGTAAACCCCGGCAGAGTATTAATTTCATTGAGAAACACTTCCCCAGTCTTTTCCACATAGAAAAAATCCACCCGCGACAATCCCGCAGCATCCACAGCTTTAAATGCTTCTACAGCCATTTCTCGCACTTGATTAGCAATTTTATCAGGAATATTAGCGGGAATCACCATACTCGATCGCCCGTCAGTATATTTAGTTTCATAGTCATAAAAATCACTATCAAAAGTAATTTCTCCCACCGAGGAAGCTTGGGGATTATCATTACCTAAAACCGCACATTCGATTTCTCTTGCGGTTACTCCTGCTTCAACAATAATCCGTCGATCATAACTAGCAGCACTATCTAAAGCAGCCTCTAATTCTTGCCGGTTGCGCGCTTTACTAATACCCACCGAAGAACCTAAATTAGCTGGTTTAATAAAACAAGGATAACCTATTTCCTCGGCGATTTGATCGCACAATTGCGGAAAAATACAGGGATTTGACCACACTTGCGAGCGGGTTACGGCCTTATACTTAACTTGGGGTAATCCAGCGGCTGCAAAAGCAGTTTTCATGGCAATTTTATCCATTCCTAGGCATGAACCCAGGACCCCACTACCCACAAAAGCAACCCGCATGAGAGTGAGTAATCCTTGCAAAGTGCCATCTTCCCCATTCGGTCCGTGGAGAATTGGAAACCAAACCTCAATTTCGCTCACTTCTGGGGGAAATTGCCAGATATTGACTTTTATATCACTCTCAATAGCTAGGGGTTGCCCAGAGGTTAAAATTTGTCTAGCAGTTGCTGCCGAATGCCAACAGCCATTTTTATCGATATAGAAGGGGATAACGGCGTATTTGTCAAGATTTTCGGGGTAATTAAAAGCTTGCAGGATCGATCGAGCCGAATTGATAGATACCTCGTGTTCTCCCGATCGACCACCAAACAACAATCCTACCTTGATCTTATCCATATTATCCTCTCTAGACCCAGCTATATCCTAAATTAGAGTTCAACTATCATATATACTATGGGCGGAGTTGACAATAGTTGCCAATGATTTAGATGCGGCTGTTCCTCGTCAGATCGGGGTTTCGGCAAAACCTCAAGATAAATTAATTATCGATTGTGATGAAATTTGGTCGTTCTTTCCCTAAAAAAATTGATAATCACTTTGGGACTTTTTGGTATTTTATCCATGAATACCACTACTATCGAATCACCCCCGGAATTGAATGATTATTTGGCTAATTTTTCCAGTTTTTTCTTAGTTTTCTGAAGTTTTAAGGCTAAATTGCCCTGATGTTCGGGATAGTAAATATGCAAGAATTCGATAAAATCCTCGATTGTGCAAGGTTGATGAAATCCCCCTAAGTTACCGTGAAATTCTTGGTGAATTTCTTCTTTAATAGTCACCAAATTCAGATCCAATGTCGCTAGATGGGGATATTTCTGGACAGAGTAAAGATGATGGACAGCGAGATTAAATTCTACATCTTTATCCGGTTTTTGCCCTGTCACCTGACAAGTGTTTTTATCTCTAGTTTTAGCTCGTTTTTTAGCCTTTTCAATCTCGATTTTTTGTTTGGTATCGTCATCTAGATGTTCCTGAATTTCTTTAAAGGCACGAGGAAACTCGATTTCAATCATTTTACACATTTCTTGGCGCGATTTATTCGTCAAAGTTTCACTCATGGATTTAGAAATGCGAACAACTCCAGTTTCAGAGAACCAAAACTCTCTTTTTTCATCTTCATAAAAATCTACTCCTATTTTTAAAGGACGAACTTCTGTTTTAGTATTTTTGATTACCTTAGCAAGTTCTTCATCATCAACTTTTAAAGATGAAGATTCCTGTATTTTGAGATTATTGAATGTTTGATTTAGCTTGGCTCCATTAGTTTTTAAAATTCGCCGCAAACTCTGTTTATGAATCATAGCCACTCCTTGATAAACTTTAATTTCGCCAGAGTCAGCCAATTCATTAAAAATTAATTTTCGTGCCAGAGAGCGACGAATTTTTTGATCGTGCTTAGTAAAAAATTCTCTAAATCTGTATAAAATTCCTCGCTTTTCATGCTGATCAATATAGGAAGCAATTTTTAAAGCACCTTCAAAAGAAAACACTCTAACTTTATCTTTTTTGTTGACAAATTGATAATCGACACCTTCAACTAAATCCCAATCATCATTAGGATCAGCATCAAAAATATCAACAATTTTGTCTAGTTTTTCAAGAGTAATAGAAAACCATTGAGCTAATTCGGTATCCCGGATCATGAAGGTATTTGCTTTCTGAGGCATGATTATTTTATCTCCGTGGTGATAGACTTATACATGACAGTTAAACAATCAAAAACTTCTGCGTCTCCTGTTTCTTGGTTATCAGGATGATAGACCTTAGAAAGACGATAATAGGCATTTTTAATGTCTTCCTTAGTGGCAGTTTTTGGATCAAGCTCGAAAACACGATAGGGATAAAAATACTTAAATATATTAATACCATTAATACAATGCTTACCTGTTTCTCCATCTTCTTCTGGTAAAATACCTACATACTCTCTGTAAATTTTTTCCCAACTTTCTCGCTGAGATAAATTGATATTATCAAAGGCTCTAGTAGCCATTTGAAACATACTCGATTTTTTTAATTCTGTGGTATTACTAACCTCAAAATAGGCATAAACTGCCTGTTTAAGTTGCGTTAGAGTTAAAGGTTTAACTTTTGGGACTGTGGTGGTGGTGGCTGTAGTTTTTAATTTAGTTAACGATGGTTTGGGAGACTTTTTACGGTGATTTTTGATGACAAAATCGGCAAAATCTTCGAGAATAGGACTTTCGATCGAGTATTGCTCACAGATAAGACTAATCTGCTCTAAAATGAGCGAGTTAAGAGGATTAGTGGTCATAATTTCCCTAAGAAGCTGCAAAAAATATAGCCTTTCTTATCAAGATGAAGTGTAGGCTAATTTGGTATTAACGACCGAGGACTGACTCCCGAAAACTTCCTATCCTAAATCAATACCACTGCTGTGGCCACTTTGTCAAGTGGTTAATAATGAAAAAAGTGACTCGGTTGACACTCCCCGCTCTAAAGAGACGGGGATTCTTGGTTCACAGAGATTACTTGCTTAGACAGAATTGCTTCTGAAAAAGTAGAGGTATTCTCTCCCCAAGCGTTTATTGGATCGAGCATCGAAGGTTCCGGTATGCCC
>NZ_JADBSA010000415.1:0-2596 GCF_020246945.1 Microcystis sp. M113S1
AGACTTTTTGTCAATCAAAAAGTACCAGGCATGGGAGTGATCAGGGGGAAAATTCAGGTACTTTTTCCCTGAAAATTAGGTAGTTGACCACCTGAAAATCGGTAAAACCCATCCCCCAACCCCCAACCCCCAACCCCCACCGAAAAACTTTTTCAGCAGACCCTAAATAAAGTTAACTATGTTAAGTTTTGTAAATTGCTGTATCTATGACTTCTGGGCAAGGGGTTCGGGTGTTTAACATTTCGTTACATAGCACTGTTTATTTTTGTCCAGGTACTTATAATTACTCACTTGCATAAATGAGATGCTCCCTCACTGATTACTGTTCACTGATCACTGATAAAATCTCCGTACTCCCCCAACAATAGTTGTTTAAACTAGGCTCGATCGAGTAAGTTAGAATCGAGGATGATAGATATAGTGCTAGACTTTGGGGTTAGGCTATAGTAGACCGACTCGATTATTGAATTTAAGCACCGAGAAGGGAGATAAAGATGGTCAATTTTGGGCTGAATTCGGCCAGTATCTTAGGAATTTTTCTGGCAGTGGCCGGAGCCGGGTTATACTTCCTGCGCTCGGTGCGGCCGGAACTTTCCAGGGATCATGATATATTTTTTGCTGCCGTTGGTTTACTGTGCGGTTTAATTCTACTTTTTCAAGGGTGGCGACTGGATCCGATTTTGCAATTCGGACAATTTTTGCTGACTGGGGCAGCGGTGTTTTTTGCCTTCGAGACGGTAAAATTGCGGGGTTTAACCACGGAACAGGCCCGCCGCGGCACGTCTTTTGTGGATGAACGTCCTGTGAGTCGGGAATATCGGGCCGAATTAGAACCCCTCGACACCTACGAACCGGAGGAACGTTACGAAGATAATCCCCGTTTACGCGGTTACGATGATCCCCGCTCTTCGCGCACTTCTAGTTATCAGGACGAGGAACCCCGCAGCACCCGCACCCGTCGGCCGGCCGATACTAGCAGTCGCAAAACCAGTAATCGTCGTCCCCGCAATAGTTCCCCCACTAGCGATCGAGATGTTTATGATCAGCGCCGTAGCGGTGATGATTGGGAAGAAACCAGTCCCCGTCCCCGTCCTCGTCCCGCTAGTGAAGAGACGAGCAGTAAACCGCCCCGCACTAGCCAAAAACGTCGTCCTCGCCCAATAATTGAGGACGATCCGCCATTTAAAGGGGAATACGTCGATTATCAACCGGTCGATCCTAGGGATGCCGGCGATCGAGAAGATTGGGAGAGACCGGATAATAGTGAACGGGAGTCGAGTAATGATCATCCGACTAGGTTTGATTATTAAGGAGTAGGTCCGATGACCAAAGCTCCCTTTTTACTGTTTATCTGCTTGTTTTTAGGGGTTATAGGCGGTTGTAATCTCAATAACCCCGGTTTATCTACAGGAACCCTAAACAGTCGCTATAATGACGAAAAACCTGCCCTGAGTGGTGATGGTCGTTGGATTGCTTTGCTGTCTAACCGTCGCGGTAGTAATCAGATGCTGCTTTATGATTTGCAGACAAAACAATATCAGGCCCTAGGGGGATTATATACGGGTCAAGAAATTACCGATAGCCCCAGTTTAAGCCAAACGGGGCGTTATCTGGCTTATGTGGTGATTATTGAAGGTCGTCCCGTCATCGCTTTATATGACCGCATTACCGATCGTTCTGAGTTATTGAGTCAAAATTATCGCGGTTGGTTGCGAAATCCCCGTCTTAGTCCCGATGGTCGTTATCTTGTCTTTGAGTCCGCTCGTCGGGGACAATGGGATGTGGAGGTTCTCGATCGCGGTCCGAATATCGAGTTAGATCTTCCCGATGGCAGTCCCGTTGAAAGTCCCAAACCGTGAAACGTTATTTTTTTATTAGTCTTGTTGCTGTAATTAGTTTGTTAACTGGATGTGCGGGTTATCCCAGTTTATTGTCTTTTCCTTTCGATCGAGGGGGGAGAAGTTTAAACAGTGCTGCTAGTGAATTAACTCCCTATCTTGCCTCTCGATATATAGTTTTTGCTTCCGATCGCAATGGTTCCCAAACTATCTATCTTTTTGATGCCATTGATCGCCGTTTATTGCCTTTACCCGGACTAAATTCTCTCGATCAGATCGCTTCTAGTCCTTCCATTAGTGAAGATGGTCGTTATATCGTTTTTACTGCTAGTCGTCAGGGAAAAACGGCTATTTATTTGTATGATCGACAAACTCAACAGAGAAGGGAAATTGCTGCCGATCTCCTCGCAGAAGTACGCAATCCTATCATCAGTGCCGATGGTTCTAAAGTGGCTTTTGAAGCAGCAAAAAATGGGCAATGGGATATTATGATTTACGATCTATCCGGACGGGTATTAGTCAATGAAAATCAGTGATTATTAAGTAATAGGACAAAATTAACTTCTTAGTTAGGAAAGGCAAGAGGCAAGAGGCAAAAGGTAGTTAGATATGTATAATTAGGGTTTGCTGAATAAATCTAAAAACCTTGTTGGGTAAGACTTTTAGACTTTTTGTCAATCAAAAAGTACCAGGCATGGGAGTGATCAGGGGGAAAATTCAGGTACTTTTTCCCTGAAAATTAGGTAGTTGACCACCTG
>NZ_JADBSA010000416.1:0-4320 GCF_020246945.1 Microcystis sp. M113S1
TGGTCGAGGGAATCAACAATAAACTTAAACTAATAAAACGAAGAGGCTATGGCTTTAGAAACTTTCGGAATTTTTGGGTTAGAAGTATGTTATCTTGGCATCTTGTCTGTTGATTTAGCATAAAGAGTAACGAAGAGCCATTGTTGTCTGGACAGCTTTTTCAAATTGATCAACAACATTGATAATTTCATCTGAGCGCTTTTCCCATTCTTTATTGAAATTTTTACAGGTTTTATCTAGAAGCATCTGAACATCACCGCGATAATCAGATAAATAATAATGAAAAGCTACATAACGCAATAATATATCAGTGTCGCGCATCCGGAAATCGGGATAGGGAGATTTAAATATTTTCTTTAATGCTTGACTTTCTATCGCTCGATCATCTAAAAAATTAATAAAATCCCCTGGGTGTAATGCTTGTCTTAATTCTTGTGGAGACAAAGGGGTATTTTCCACATTGAGACGCAGAAAAATTTTATGGAGGAAACTCTCCGTTTTCCAATTACGGATAACAATCGTGCGGATAGTTTTATTATCCAGTTGGTCTAAGATACAATTCAAGTTAAAGTCATTTTCTATATCTTGATATTGGCAGCCATTGAGATTATCTAGAAATTCTAAATCTTTTAAAGTAAAACTATTATTAGGTGTGGCACTGTCACCATAAAACTGTAAAATTGTTAGTAAGCATTGTTTGCCATCAAGAACGATAAATTTACCTTTTTCCTTATTATTAGTAGCTAAGACAATCTGTGGGACTGGAAACCCTAGAATTAGGGATTCAATAAATCGACTTTTACGAGTAATATTCCAAGCATCTCGTCTTTGAAAGCGCGGATTTAGTTGAATATTTTCTCGAATTAGTTGATTAAGAATCGTTGCGGTAGTCCAATCACTACCAGCAACAACAATCTCGGAGATTTCTTTGAGTTCTAGCTTTTTTTCCCTTGCTGATTCTCCTTCAATATCTTCTTCTTCTTCTGCAAAATCCACATCTTCTCTGTCTTCTAAAAGCTCTAACTGTGCCATAGTTGCAATTAATACCCTCAATTTTCTATTCTGCAAAAATCCCGCCCCAATATTTGGACGGGATTGACTCTAATCTAACAAAACTACTCCCATTCTATAGTTCCGGGGGGCTTAGAAGTAATATCATAAACCACGCGGTTAACTCCCTTAACTTCATTGACAATGCGATTAGAAATTGTCTCCAATAAATCATAGGGAACCCGCGACCAATCGGCAGTCATTCCGTCTTCACTGCTGACTAAACGTAGGACAATAGGATAAGCGTAGGTGCGTTGATCTCCCATCACTCCCACACTGCGGACAGGCAATAAAACCGCGAAAGCTTGCCAGAAATCGTGATACATTCCCTGCTTATTAATCTCGTCGCGCACTACCCAATCTGCATCGCGCAAAATATTTAATTTATCTGCGGTGACTTCCCCTAAAATGCGAATCGCTAAACCGGGGCCGGGGAAAGGTTGACGACGAACAATTTCTTCCGGAAGACCGATCGATCGACCTAATTTTCTCACCTCATCCTTAAATAATTTTCGCAGGGGTTCGACTAATTTAAACCGGAGATTTTTCGGCAGTCCACCAACGTTATGATGACTTTTAATTTTAACCGCTACTCTTTCCCCGGTTTTGGGATCCACATTACTATCGGCCGATTCAATCACATCAGGATATAAAGTTCCTTGGGCCAGATAATCAAAGGGTCCCAAACGATTCGATTCTTCTTCAAACACCTGAATAAATTCATGGCCGATAAGACGGCGCTTTTCTTCGGGATCCGTGACACCGGCCACTTGCGCTAAAAATCGCTTTCTAGCGTTGACATACTCGACTCCGATATGGAATTGCTCGTTAAATATCTGCATTAATCGTTCGGGTTCACCCTTACGCATGAATCCCTGATCGATAAACATACAGGTTAGTTGATCACCGATCGCTCGATGCAACAGGAATGCTAAGGTAGAGGAGTCCACACCGCCGGATAAAGCCAATAAAACTCGCTTATCGCCCACTTTTGCCCTAATTTCTCGGATCGATTCCTCGACAAAAGCTTCCGTGGTCCAAGTGGGTTCGCATTTGCAGATATGATAGACGAAATTGCGAATTAAGGCGATTCCTCCCACAGAATGGACAACTTCCGGGTGAAACTGCACTCCAAAGAGTTTTTTCTTGTGATCGGCAATGGCCGCACAATCGGTATTATCGGTATGAGCGAGAATTTCAAAACCCGCGGGCAATTCCACGCAGGAATCCCCGTGACTCATCCATGCGGTGGAGCCGTTCTCGACATTGGTTAATAAATCGGTAGGATCGTTGATAAATAGGGATGCTTTGCCGTATTCGGCCCGTTTTGCCCGTTCTACCCTGCCCCCTAACTGTTGTACCATCAATTGCATCCCGTAGCAAACTCCGAGGATGGGTACACCTAAATTCCAAATTTCGGGATCACAGTGGGGCGCTCCAGGATCATAGACGGAATTGGGACCGCCCGAAAGAATTATTCCTTTCGGGTTGATTTGGGCCAATTGTTCGGCACTGGTACGATAGGAGAGAACTTCGGAGTAAACGTTCGTTTCCCGGATTCTGCGGGCGATTAATTCAGAATACTGGGAGCCAAAGTCAAGAATGATGATTATTTGACGATTAAGGCTATTAGTGAAGGACTCTGAGGGCAAAGTCTCTTGGGGGGTGGGAAGGGGGGTTTGAGTTGTCACTGCGATCAAGAAAAGAAACTGGCAGGAAAAGGTTAAAGATTTGTGAACTAAATCGGCTATTGTTCTGAAAATAAGCTACAATAGTCTAGCCTTATTAGTTTCATTTTTTAAAACTAAATATTCCCACGATCATAGCACGGTCACTAGGGGGTAACTTGTAGATTCTGCAAAAATTTAAGGCCATTTTCGCTTTTGCTGATCAAAGAACGAGATCGATCGAATAAAATACAACCGACCCTAAGATGACCGTTACTGTGGTTATAAACGTATTCTTGGCAACGGCGATCAATAGTATTAGCCATTTCTCCATAGATGCGTTCCACCCAATTATCGCCCGTTTGCCGGTCTAATTGACGCAGATATTCCAGACCGTTTTCGCTGGTGCTACTGTCAAAAATTTGCTGGATATGGGGGGTAGCTAAACCCATTTTAGCGGCGTAGGCGGTAAGAATTTCCCGACGACCATCGGCGAGATGATGGTGAGTCTGAAAGATTCCCCCGGCAAGTTTAATTAATTTACCGTGATAACCAAACAAAAGAATTTCAGAGATTCCCTGTAATTGTGCCTCTAATAACATCGGCCCGATCCAGTTGGCTGTTTTTACCAAAATATCAGGATTAATACCCATTTGAGGGGCTAAATCTAAGCCATTTTCCCCGATACAAAACACCAAGCGATCGAAACGACGGGATAAAATTTTTAATTGCTCGCGAAAGATTTCTAACTGTCCGGGGGCGCTGAGGGGTTGGGAAATGCCGGTGGTACCCAACAAAGATAATCCCTCTACCACCCCAAAAGCGGCGTTAGAAGTCCTTGTGGCCAGTTTTTTGCCTTCTGGAAGGATAATCGTCACTTTGAGGCTTTCTTGGGGCAGTAACAGGGGTCTGAGGTTTTCTTGCAGGAGACGCTGGGCATAACTATAGATAGCTGATTTTCCGCCATTATCAACCTGTATGCCGATTCCTTCGCCGCCTTCAATCTCTATCTCTTGATTACCCGTCTTTCTTTCTACTAACGCCCATATAGGGGTATTTCTAGTTAAATCTAAATTGTCCCCCGGCTCGCTGCGGGTGATGGCTAGGGCAGCATCGGGGTTAAGTCGGGCAACTTGTTCGATGGCAATAGTAATGGCTTCTGGCGGTTCTAAAAGATTAAAAGTAACGGAATTTAGCTCATTTTCGCCGTGAAGATGCTGGAGAGATGCGATCGCACTGGCACAGGCAAAAACCGGTAAAGTGTAACCCGAACGGGGTGGGGAGATAGACATGAATAGAGTCCATAGCCAATCAAATTAGCCGAGATCTGATTATAGAACTAAGGGGCAACCGCTACTGAGCTAAGACGCATTTAAACCGCTTATTCTCAGATTAGCCGAATCTCCCCCGCTCCCCTTGCCTCGTCTGGCCCAAGCAATTTAAATGCTCGGGAGGCTTACCTGTTGACATCCTCACCGCCGTAAACGGACGGTGATTCCCAAACCTCACGATTTAGGTTTCTGCTTCTTTCCCTTGCGGGGTTTCGCACCTGCCTTAACAGAGTAAATCTGTTCTGGTCTTATGGTCGCTCTACAGACTGACA
>NZ_JADBSA010000417.1:0-7760 GCF_020246945.1 Microcystis sp. M113S1
TCATAGACTACCAGATCATTAGACTGGACTAACGCCAAAGCGTCTTTAATTGCTTTGTCTTTACGTTGTCTTGATACTTTCAAGTGAAGTTTAGCTACTTTTATCCGTTGCTTGTGATAGTTTTTAGACTGTTTGTTTCCTTGACGAAACTTTTTGGATAATCGTCGTTGTGCTTTTTTCAGTCGTTTTTCTGACTTTCTTAAATAACGTGGATTCTCTACAGTATTGCCTTGAGCGTCAGTATAAAATTCTTTTAACCCTAAGTCAATTCCTGTTATTTGTCCCGTTGGTTTATGGTATTCTTGCCGTTCTACAGCCACGAGAAACTGACAATAATAGCCGTCAGCACGTCTAACAACTCTTACCCGTTTAATCTGTTGTTCTGAATAATAAACTAATGTCTTTTGACTACACCATAAATCAAATTCTCCTGCTTTAAAACCATCAGTAAATCTGATTTTACGTCTATCATCAGATAGCTTATAGCCTGTTAGTTTATACTCAACCGAACGACTATGCTTTTTGAACCGAGGAAAACCTTTTTTCCTGGTATCTTGGCACGACAATTATGGTAAAACCGATTAATTGATTGCCCGGCTCTATCAGCAGCCGATTGACGAGCTTGAGAGTTTAGTTTATTAACCCAAGGTGTATCTTTATTGTTAGCTAGTACAGCACAAAGTTTTTGGAGATCATTGCGGGTTGTCCCTTGATTGTCTAGCCAATAATGAACACAAGAGTTACGCACAAACTGAGAAGTTTTGATAGCTTCATCAAGCTGGTGATATTGCTCTGGTGTTCCGTTTTTTAGCTTTGCTTCTACGACTAGCATCTAACAATCCTCGACCCTTGGCTAGGTTAAGTATAATACAGTTTACACACAGATGGTGGAATTAAACCGATGCTCCGCGGTTGATATTCTGGTCGGATTTCATCCCCCGCAAAGGTGAGTATCTTGTCGAAAAATGTAGCGGGGGTATTCATCCGACATTTTAGGTAAACTATAAGGGATATCGTCATCAGATTCTGAGCGGCGATCGACTCCCGAATATATGGACAACAAAAACCCATGGAGACAACCTCTACCCTAGCTGATGGGCGTGAAGCACTTCAATGCCCCACCCTAATTGAAGACGATCGCACGGGCATGAGTCCCGAAACCCTAAAACGGGCTTTTCTGGACAATCTGTTTTATTTGCAAGGGGTTAACCGCACCAATGCTAGTCCCTACAATTACTATGTCGCCCTTGCCTACACCGTTCGCGATCGCCTGCTGCGTCGTTTTCTGAAATCCACCGACACCTACAAACAAGAAAAAGTTAAACTCGTCTGCTATTTCTCCGCCGAATTCCTCATGGGGCGGTATTTAGGTAATAATCTCGCTAATTTGGGTATTTATGACCTAATCAAAGAGATGATCGAGGAATTAGGTCTTGATTTTGAGGAAATTATCGAACAGGAACCGGATCCCGGCCTCGGAAACGGCGGTTTAGGGCGTTTAGCAGCTTGTTTCCTCGATTCCCTCGCTTCCCTAGAAATTCCCGCCATCGGTTACGGTATCCGCTACGAATTTGGCATTTTCCATCAAATCATCCAAGACGGTTGGCAGGTGGAAATCCCCGATAACTGGCTACGCTTCGGCAATCCTTGGGAATTACCTCGTCCCGATGAAAGTGTGGAAGTAAAACTGGGTGGCCGGACGGAAATCTATCACGATGATAAGGGACAAGAACGAGTACAATGGCTGCCGGAACGTCGGGTTTTAGCCATTCCCCACGATACCCCCGTCCCGGGTTACAAAACCAACACGGTTAACGCTTTGCGTCTCTGGAAAGCAGAAGCGAGTGAATCGTTTAATTTTGAGGCTTTTAACGCTGGGTTATACGATCAATCCGTGGCCGAAAAAATGGACGCGGAAACCATTTCTAAAGTCCTTTATCCCAACGATAACACCCCCGCCGGTCGCGAATTACGTCTCGCCCAACAATACTTTTTTGTGGCCGCTTCCCTGCAAGATTTAATTCGCATTCACCTAAAAAGCCACAAAAATCTGCAAAACTTCCACGAAACCGCCGCTATTCAACTGAACGATACTCACCCCGCCATTGCGATCGCTGAGTTAATGCGTTTGTTAGTGGATGAAAACGGCTTAGAATGGTCAAAAGCTTGGACAATTACCCAAAAAACCTTCGCTTATACCAATCATACCCTATTGCCGGAAGCCCTAGAACGTTGGTCGGCGGATTTACTCGGTAAACTGCTACCCCGACATCTAGAAATTATCTACCTGATCAATCACTTTTTCCTCGATGATGTGCGGACTTGGTTTCCCGATAACGAGGAATTATTGGGCAAATTGTCGATAGTTGAAGAAGCTGGTTGGGGTAATAAACAAATTCGCATGGCTAATTTAGCCTGTGTGGGTAGTCACTCGATTAACGGAGTTGCCGCTTTACACACGGAGTTACTGCAAAAAGACACCCTGAAAGAGTTTGCCATGCTCTGGCCGGAAAAATTCTACAATAAAACCAATGGTGTCACCCCGCGCCGGTGGATTTTATTGAGCAATCCCCAATTATCGGCACTATTTACCGAAAAAATCGGCGATGATTGGTTAAAAGACCTGAAGGAATTGCGAAAACTGGAACAATACCTTGATGATCCCGCATTCCGTCAGCGTTGGTATGAAATTAAACAGGCGAATAAGGCCGATTTAGCGGCTTATATGCTGAAAACCCGCAATATCGAGGTGGATGTTAATTCGATTTTCGATGTGCAGGTAAAACGGATTCACGAATACAAACGCCAACATCTGGCAGTTCTGCACATTATCGCCCTTTATAATCGCATTAAACAGAACCCTCAGATCGATATCGTGCCGCGCACTTTTATCTTTGGTGGTAAGGCAGCTCCCGGTTACTTTATGGCGAAGTTAATTATTAAGTTAACTAATGCTGTAGCTGAAATTGTTAATAAGGATCCTGATGTCAGAGGTCGTTTAAAATTGGTTTTCCTGCCTAACTTTAACGTTTCTTTGGGTCAACGCATCTATCCAGCAGCGGATCTTTCCGAACAGATTTCTACGGCGGGTAAGGAAGCTTCCGGAACTGGTAATATGAAGTTCGCTATGAATGGCTCCCTCACCATTGGGACTCTGGACGGCGCTAATATCGAAATTCGCGAGGAAGCAGGGGCAGAAAATTTCTTCCTTTTTGGCTTGACAGCAGAAGAAGTTTATGCTAAGAAGGCACACGGTTATGAACCGATGAGCTATTACAAAAATAATCGCGAATTGAAGGGAGTGATCGATCGAATTAAGAGTGGTTATTTTAGCCATGGTGACACGGAATTATTCAGGCCGATCGTTGATTCTCTCCTCTACGATGACCAGTATATGCTTTTAGCTGATTATCAATCCTACGCTGATTGTCAGGAACAGGTAAGTCAAGCTTATCGCGATCGGGACAAGTGGACGCGGATGTCGATTCTCAACTCGGTTCGTATGGCCAAATTCTCTAGCGATCGCACAATCTGGGAATATTGTCAAGAGATTTGGAAAGTTAATCCGGTCAAGATTAGTTTAGAGGATTAAAAAACTCGGTCAAGTTCGGGTTTAGTCTTTGACTAGCCCGAATTTTGGAACCGTGGCCACAAAAATGCTTTGTGAAAAGGATGAAATTTATTATTTTTTGCTATCCAAAAACTGGGTCAATACTTTTGAGTTTTAGGGGGAATGATTCGGGGAGCTTTTTTATTATGAGGAAAAATAGAAATGTCAGTGATAATTGAACAAAACCTAGGGGAAATTTTAGCTCAAATTAATCACAAATTAGAGAATTTACAAAAAGATGTTACAGACATCAAAATTGACTTAACAGAAGCTAAGGGGGAAAGACAGGTATTAAAGGTGGAAATCGATAATCTGAAGCAAGATGTTAAGGCGATTAAAAGTTCACAACAGGCTCAAATTTGGACATTAATTGGTATTTTAATTACGGCGGTAGGAGGGTTTTTAGTGGCAGTGGGTAGGTTTGTTATTTCGGGTAATCCTTAATTGCAATACCGTCTAAACTATGATTGAGAGTGATTGAATGATCGACTATGATTAGATTGTTTTTAGACAATCCCACAATCACAAAAATCCTATTCATTTGATTCCCAAGTATTAAGGATATTCTAAGAATAAATTTTGAAAAGTATTGTTATCCTGCCAGCGATAGATTGAAAAATCGCGGCGATCTGATGTTAAAATTCTCCCGTGTCCTAAGTTTTCAGCTAATACTACTAATGAAGCATCAGCTAGATCCATTGGTATATCTTCATAACGTTCCATGAGTTGTTGCATTCGTCTAACATGATTTGATTATAATTCAAATACTTCAAAACCACCCGCTAAGAAATTTTGGATAAATAGCAGTTGAGCATGATTACCGAGACGAGTTAGCAAAAGGTAACAAGTTTCGGTGAAAACACACCAGGTTGTTATTAGGGGTTCTCGCAATCTTTGAATTACAAGCTGTGCTTGCTGATGATGATTATCTTGCTCATTGGCAAGAGCCAACCAGAAGCCTGTATCAACTATAATCATGTTTGGCTGACCATTCTTCCTTCAAGATGGTTTTATAGTTAGTAGAAAGATCGGGCGAACCTTGTCCACACCCAATAAAACCGCTTTCTTTTAGCACTTTAAGAGGCTCTGAGTTACGCGGGTATAGTTTGGTATATTGTTGCTCAATAACTTGATTGAGTAGGGTAGTTATATCCTGATCGCTATGTTGTTGGATGTAGGCGAGTTTTTCCCTTTGTTCTTGGCTAAGATGAATGGTGATGTCCATAGTCTTTGTCCTTAATAATGTCTAAACTATGATTGAGAGTGATTGAATGATCGACTATAATTGGGTTGTTTTTGACAATCATGGGAGTTTATTATATTATATCATAGGGTCGCTCTCTCGAAAAAATTATATTCCATCACACAATCACATCAATCACAGTACAGACAATGAATGAACAACGCGCCCAAGCTTATGTTAATTTAATTGAACAGTTGCTCGCTTGTACTGATGATGAGGAACTCAATAAGATTCTACAAGCTAATCAGGAATTGATTGATCCCGAATTTTTGCAGGTGATGGAAAACTATGGAACAGGGTTAGAAGAACAAGGAAATAATAATCCTGCGGCTTTATTACGGAATATAAGGTATAGAATCTTGTTATGTAGAAGTCTAAAGCATGATCTATATGATTATTTAATTGACTGTCATTCTAGCCTGACATATAATCATGGAAAGCTCAATCAGGAAAGTGAAAATGAGACAGGTATTTACAGCGAGAATTTTTCAAGAAGATAATTGGTTTGTTGCCCAATGTTTAGAGGTTGATGTTGCTAGTCAAGGGGAAACGGAAACCGAGGCGTTAAACAATCTGCAAGAGGCTTTAGAATTACATTTTGAACCGCCTTGTGCGACAGTTATTCCCCAATTACAGAAGATAGAGGTAGAAATCAATGCCGCTTAAGCCTTTATCTTATCGTGAAATTAAACGCAAGTTGGAAGCGGCAGGGTTTGAAGTTGTTAGTCAAAAGGGGAGTCATGTTAAGTTTGCCAAGGATACTCCTGGAGGAAAAAGGACAACGATTGTTCCCTGTTATAAGGAGGTAACAATCGGTACAATTGGCAGTATTTTAAGGCAAGCGGGATTAGGGGTTGATGAATTTGATAGTTTATAACTAGAAATAGACAATTTTATGAATGAACAACGCGCCCAAGCTTATGTTAATTTAATTGAACAGTTGCTCGCTTGTACTGATGATGAGGAACTGAATAAGATTCTGCAAGCAAATCAGGAATTGATTGATCCCGAATTTTTGCAGGTGATGGAAAACTATGCAACAGGGTTAGAAGAACAAGGAAATAATAATCCTGTTGCTTGGTTACGGAATATGGCGCAACAGTTGGGGACATATCTCAACCTTCAAGCGGGAACTATAGAGGAATATCAGGGGTTTTTATTAGAAGTATTACAAGCAGAAGCAGAGATTAATGATGGCCGTGCTATAATAACTGACAACGATTATTATTATAAAAATATGCAGTATAAAGTCAGTCTTAAGCAAACAGAGGAAGGATATGCTGTTTGGTGTCCCGGTTTACCCGGCTGTGCTTCTCAAGGTACGACAAAAGAAGAAGCTCTCAATAATATTCAAGATGCTATTGTGTCTTATTTAGAAGTTGCTGAGGAATTGAATCAAGGTGTAGAATCTTGTTATGTGGAAGTTGAATTAAATCATGCCTAGTCTTCCCGGAATTAATCATCTTTTATCCTGCATTGATGGAGGACGACGATTTAGACAATGGTTTCTCTGGAGTTTTATTTAAAGCTTGACAATCGGCTAAATATTCATCAATTACATCCTGAAAAGATTGCTCTAATTCATCAACGGAAAGACCATCAAAAACAATTATATCTTTTATGTTAATTACACGACCAAAAAATAAACGATCTTCTTCGTCATATTCAATAATTGCTTCATATCCTTTGTATTTCATCAGTCAACTCCTGCATTTATTAAAAATTCACGAATCGCTTTAACTTGATATCTTTTTAATTCTTTTTGAGGATGAGGTGAATGAATATTGAGGGAAAGATCATTGAGATCAAAACGAACTCTTGAATCATCTCCTTAAATCACTATACCTCCTATTGCCTTAATTAATATTACTACATCATCCCAAACAATATTACGTCGAATGGGTTCGGCAAAAATAGCATCATAGGTTTTACGCTGTTTTTTGTTCATTAACCCATAATAATATGCTATAATCCATTATCATCATAATTATTAAAATCATAGTTAAGACAATGGATGAACAACGCAGCCAAGCTTATATTAATTTAATTGAACAGTTGCTCACTTGTGCTAATGATTAAGATATACAATAATATTGACAAGCATCATTATTAGGAGAATCATCAGATGTCAGTTACTATTGAACAAGACCTTAAAGAATATCTCACTAAGTTTGACCAAAGATTTGACAGACTGGAACAAAAGTTAGAAATAATGAATAATCGCCTCACTAATTTAGAAGTTGGACAAGCTAGATTGGAGGAAAAAATCGATAGTTTGGAAAAGGATATTGAAAGTGTAAAAGAAGATACCAAAGAATTGAAAGGCTCTCAAAAGGCACAGATTTGGACGTTAATCGGAATTTTGGGAACGGCTTTACTAGGAACAGTCATTCGCTACATTATTATTCCTTTTCCTCCTCAATCATAAATATAATTATAACAATCACAATCAAAACAATGGATGAACAACGCACCCAAGCTTATGTTAATTTAATTCAACAGTTGCTCACTTGTGCTAATGGTGAGGAACCCAATATTCTGCAAGCAAATCAGGAATTGATTGATCCCGAATTTTTGCAGGTGATGGAAAACTATGCAACAGGGTTAGAACAACAAGGAAATAATAATAATGCGGCTTGGTTACGGAATATGGCGCAACAGTTGGGGCAATATCTCAACCCTCAAGCGGCAAGTATAGAGGAATATCAGGAGTTTTTAACTGTTGGGGACATTGACAACAGGCTAAGGTGTTGTTAGTATATCCAACTTGACATCCTCACCGCCGTAAACGGACGGTGATTCCCAAACCTCACGATTTAGGTTTCTGCTTCTTTCCCTTGCGGGGTTTCGCACCTGCCTTAACAGATTTACTCTGTTCTGGTCTTATGGTCGCTCTACAGACTGACA
>NZ_JADBSA010000418.1:0-22566 GCF_020246945.1 Microcystis sp. M113S1
CCCCCAACCCCCAACCCCCAACCCCCAACCCCCAACCCCCAACCCCAACCGAAAAACTTTTTCAGCAGACCCTAATTATTAATCGACTCGGAGATCTAAGCTACCATTGAGCAAAGGTAGCCCAGAATACAGGGATAATCATGGAGCAAGATTCATTAACAACGGAGGTTATTCTGACCCATCCGCGGCAAAGTTTGGGAGAGATACAGTTGGATTGGATGCCACAACCGGGTAATTATTTGGCCTTAAAAGGACAAACCTATGCGGTTTTGGAACGTCACCACCAGTATCAATACAAGATTGGTGGCTATTGTTTACGCAAAATATCCCTTTATGTACAAACTGCACCCACTCCTAACGAAAAAAGTTTGATTGAAGGACGTTGGGTGATGGGGGATGCTAGTTGTCGTTTTAACGCTAGATCCGAACTGTTGCGCTGTGCGATTAACCCCCCAGGTCCCTGTCAAGATTGTCGTTTTTACGAAGCTATTAACCCTTAAAAGAGCCTTTTTCGGCAACAATCCGGCTATTTTACCCTAGCTAACCGCTATATTGATCAATTGCTCATGAATCATCCTTACTCTTGGATCGAGGATAGCTTAAAAACCCTTCATCGGGCCAATTGGTATCGAAGGGTTAAAACCATTCAGGGCCGGGGCGGAGCCGTTATAGAATTAGAGGGTCGATCGCTGCTCAATTTTGCCAGCAATGATTATCTGGGATTAGCAGCCGATGAAAGAATGATCGCGGCAGCCATAGCAGCGACACAACGCTATGGAACTGGAAGCACCGGCTCGCGTCTATTGAGTGGACACCGAGATATTCATCGAGACTTAGAAGTAGCGATCGCATCCTTTAAAAATAGCGAAGACGCGATAGTTTTTAGTTCGGGATATTTAGCCAATTTGGGGACAATTACCTGTTTAGTGGGGCAGAAAGACCTGATTTTAGGCGATCAATACAATCACTCTAGCCTCAAAAATGGAGCCAAGTTAAGCGGCGCTACGGTGAAAGAATACCGGCACAATAGTATCGAAGACTTAGAAAATCAGTTATTAACCCACCGTCATCACTATCGTCATTGTTTACTGCTCACCGATACAGTGTTTAGTATGGATGGGGATATCTGTCCCCTAGCGGGAATTCTCGCTCTAGCCGAGATGTATAATTGTATGGTTTTGGTGGATGAGGCCCACGCTACTGGGGTTATGGGGGAAAATGGGACAGGTTGCGTGGAATATTGTGGTTGTCAGGGACGGGAATTAATTCAGATGGGAACCCTGAGTAAAGCTTTGGGTAGTTTAGGGGGATATGTGACAGGAAGTGCCAAAATTATCGATTTTATCCGCAATCGCGCCGCCACCTGGATTTATACTACCGGTTTATCCCCCGCCGACACCGCCGCCGCTAGAATGGCTTTAGAGATTATTCGTCTGGAACCGGAACGTCGCCAACGCTTACACCAAAATATTAATTTTGTCAAGAGTAAATTAAATAATTTTAATATATTGCCTTCGGAAGCGGCGATTTTATGTTTACCGGTAGCCAATCCGGGTCAAGCCCTAGAATTATCGCAAAAACTGCTAGAAAAAGGGATTTTTGCCCCCGCCATTCGTCCTCCTACCGTTCCCACCAGTCGTCTGCGCTTTACTGCCATGGCCACCCATAGCCTCGCCCATCTAGAGATTCTTGTCCAGTCTATTGGCGAATCTTTCCCCACATAGGGAAAAAGTTTTTCGTGGGAGCAGGGTGTGGGGAAGTGGGGAAGTGGAGAACGCCTCAATTAGACTGCGCCAAGCTAAAAGTTGTATCATGATAGTCATAAACAATCTCACTATAATCTTAAGTTAAGATGGGACTGCAAATCTCAATTTCTGACTCCATTGTGCAAGCTCTTCGCCTACCTGAACAGCGGATTGAGCAAGAATTGCGTAGGGAATTAGCCATCGCTCTTTATACACAAGAGATACTCTCCTTTGGTAAGGCGCGGGAACTGGTTGAGATGGATAAATACGAATTCGGGCAATTGCTTTCCCATCGTGGAGTAGTAAGGCATTACGGTTTTGCCGAATTAGATGATGATTTAAGCTATGCCCGTAGTCAGTAACACCTCACCAATTCTCAACTTGGCGATCGTGGATCAGCTTGAACTCCTACGTCGGCAATTCAGCAAAATTCTGATTCCCAATGCGGTCTTGGAGGAATTGAAAGTTAATGAAGAACGACCTGGCTCCCAAGCAATTCGCGAAGCAATCTCATCTGGCTGGATTCAAGTACAAGAGGCAAGTAACGAACCCCTTGCTCAACTTCTAAAGCAAACATTAGATCGAGGGGAGGCTGAGGCGATCTCCCTTGCCATTGAGCTTGAGGCAGATTGGACGCTTCTGGATGAGCGTGAAGGGAGGAAAGTTGCCAAATCTTTAGGATTGAACGTAACGGGGATTTTGGGAATTTTGCTTCGGGCTAAACAGCTAGGTGAAATCGAATCAATACAGCCTTTGATCGATGACTTAGTAGACAAAGCTGGATTTCGGATTGCACCAGAATTATTGGTTAAAATTCTGACGCAGTGAATTGGAAGGTGCGTTATGCTGCACTAAAGTACCTTCCAATTCGGCGATCGCTCTTTTTGCTATCTCAATTGTGATAAGGGAATGCTAACACTTTTCCCGTAACCTTTTTTAATCAGAACCACACCAAAAACATCTTCTTGTCCATAATTTGCTTGGTGAAAAGTAGGGAAGCCACCTACATAACTTTAACAAGGTCTCACTTTTGAATTCCTTGAGTAATATCGCCAACAGTTAAATCTCCATTGAATAATTGCTTCTCGGCGCAAATTAACGCTCCCCATCATCATGGCAACACACTGGGGGAACGAAAGCCAAAACGATGGACAGCGCGATGCCCAATCCGAATACCAAATATTTGTGCATCAGGAAAACGTATTCACAGTTGTTTAGCAGCTGTTAGGCTGTCGTCAGCCACTTCAAAAGCCCCTGTTTCGATGTCTATTGCTACAATTCTCCCATGATTCCCTTCCTCGACTTGAGAACGTACAATTTTAACTGAATCTAAGCAGAAAATAAATAAGCTCTCCTGATGACTGATAGGTAAAAGGTGTGTTACTGCGGTGACACACCTTAAATCAAATATTGTTGGGTTTCGTTGCCTCAACCCAACCTACAAGATCGGCGATCGCACTACAAGATCGGTGATCGCACTCGATTATTTAACCAACGCTTCAATGATTTTTGACTTTCCCCTGATGGTTGGCCAAGAATCAAGTTTTTAGTGCTAATGTCTTCATCTAGTTGATTCCAATGGATTCCACTGCCATCAGCGATCAAGCGATAATCATTGCGCTCCTCAATTGAGCCATGCAGGAGCCGAGGATACCATGCCAGGGGAACAGATATAGTGCGCCCATCAGACAAATCTACACTGAGTGTGTCATCTGTGATGGCCAATTGCTGAATTGCCAATGTTTCAAATACTTCATTCGTTAAAAAAGTCATTCCAGCCTGCTAGTAATTGTTCTTGGTTTTCTTGAACAAGTTTTTGAATGCGGTTAATTTCGGTGCGGTTAAATCCTTGGTTACTCTGAAGACGAACCGGCTGAAGCCAGAATTTAGCGATCTCTCGATCTCGTTCAACATGGATGTGAGGTGGCTCATGGCGATCGCCTGCGTAGCAAAAGAATCGATATGGGCCAACGGTCAACAGCGTGGGCATTCAAAAGTTTTGCTCTAAATATCTCAAACATAGCTGAATGCCTCGCTGACTGTCAATCTGTGAATATGCTCATGTAGGCCAAAGGCTATTTAAGGTTAAGAACAATACAAGATTAGCGTTGGCAGTTTAGTTCCGAAGGTGTTGGATTTCTTTTCGTCAACCCAACCTACAAGATCGGCGATCTGCTACGCAGTGCCTTCCGCATCGCACTTTAACCCACAACTTCAATCAATGTGCATGGTGCGTTCCCCAAAAATCGATCGCTGGACCAGTAGGACTTGCATTAGGGAACGCACCCTACAAGATCGGCGATCGCACTGTAATACCTGGGTAGTTTCGCAGAATTTCATCAATACTCCAACCTTGGGCGAGAAGATCGATGATAAATTCAACCGCAATCCTTGTTCCTTTAATGATAGGTTTTCCCACCAAAATATCGGGATTTAGTGTAATTCGAGTTTCCCAGTCCATAGCTACATCATTGAAAGTGTTTTCAAAAAGGTCAAGGCTGCGTGGGACGCACCCTATATCTCGTTTTATTATAACAGGATTTGGTATCACAGTTTCAATAAATGTGCATGGTGCGTTCCCCAAAAATCGATCAGTGGAGCAGTAGGAGCCACATTAGGGAACGCACCCTACAAGATCGGCGATCGCACTGTGTTGCTATTATACCATGCTCACACAAAACCTAGAGGAGCCAAAATCCGCCTCATCCTTCTTGGTCATGCTCATTGATTGAAGACTGCTGTGGGCCTGAATTCTCCGAAAGTACTGTGTCATAAAAATCTACCGACTCATCGGTTACTGAAAAATTTTCAGTAGGAGATTTACTATCTTTCTCTAAGCTTAAAGTTTTTGATACGAGTAAGTTAATTATTCCGAGATAAACGCGGTCACTGAATCCAGCCAAGAAGCAAACTATAGCTGTAAATCGAGTAGCATTGTCACTTACACCTAGTTCTTTAGCCGATGGACTCGAACTTTCAGAGCCCAATAGTATCAGACCAGATGTTACAGCAAGGTAAGCAACTGCACTCATCAAAATTCCAATAATGGGCCTTGCAATGAGCCACTGAAATTCTATTGAAAATTTAACACGTCTTTTAACTATATAGAACTTGTATAGAATAGCTGAAAGACTGCCTAATGCTCCCCATATCAAAGCCCAAACTGGTACAGAGATGTATGGAACATATGGAACAGAAACAGCGTTATTATTGGATTTAGCTTGAGTCGAAGCAGATGACATAATTACAGTCAAACCAACGATATAAACAATAATAACAATAATATTAAAAATCTGCCAAAGCTTTTGACCCTTTTGCTCTCTTTTTTCTCTATCAATTATCTCCTTGAAAGAACCTAATAGATATTGAACTTCATTCAATAATTCAGTCTCGACAGCAGGATTTTGTCGCAAATGTTCGAGATGACTCCCAATATCTCTTCTCCATTTTTGCGCCACCTCATAGCGCTTAGTGGACTCGAAAAAAACTCGTCCGCTAGCTTCAGCAATCTTTCTATAATCTTGATAGAGATTCTCTAGTCTAACCTGTGGATCAAGAAGTTTTTTTCGCTCAAGTTCTTCCCTATTTTTTTCAACCGCTAGTTCTAGTTTTTTAAGACGAGTATTAGAACGCCTCAAAGTTGAACCAAATAAAAAATTATCGATTATGAAACCGATAATTACAAAAATGTATGAAAGTAATACTCCTATAACTATAAAAACTATAAAAACTTCTACTGTCACAGGGTTTTCTTCCTTAGTCGGAAACCCCCAAAAACGCATTAAATCCATCACAATTTCTCTCCCATGAAGAGAGAGATAAGAAGAGGCTCCAATTAAACATAAAATAAAGAAAAACGCTAACATAAGAATTAGACGTGGCAGATGTCCTTGTCTAATTGTCCTAAGCTTATTAACGTATTTCCTATAGAGATTAACTGCCTCATAGTCAATGCGATTCTCTAAAATTTCTGGCTCTTCTGGTAGCGTCGTAAAAAAAGGCGAAACATTTTTACTCTCTACCTTACTACTATCAATTTTAGGGAAACTTTCTGTTTCTTCATGTATGTTTTCAGAAGGGCTATCCATGGATCACTAAACTTAAGTTTATTGAGGTCTAACTACATATTATAGGTCAACTTTCCGTATAACACTCTCCAGAGTAACGATATACAGAAACTTTCCGTATAACACTCTCCAGAGTAACAATATGGGTCAACTTTCGGCATTCCATTTAGGCGCGATCACCAGAACTTTTCCCTATATCACGCCCAAAAGCTTGTTAGCCAGATTAGCTTACTGCAAACAGCCTCCTTTAAGGAGACTTATCACAGAAGCCTTCCTGGAATCTAGCAAAGATTCTCGTATCTGGCTGCACTTTGTCACAAAATTTCACTATTATTTCGGGTGCGGTGATTTGTTATAGTCGATTATTCACTAAATGGTATCAGCCGCGACGACAATTATCGCAATGACCACAGCGAAAATTATCGGCATTTTCCTGAAACCCAAAGGCATTTAAGAGAAAGTGCCAACGACAGCGACGGGTATAGAGGTAGGGAAACATCTCATTTTTAGGTTTAAAAGTCATCTTGGCTGAATTATGGCGATAAATAAGCCGATAATGAAAAGGATCGAGCCATTCTAGGCGATCGAGACTGTGTAAAAGGGAGAGAATAAGCGCACCATCGGGAAATTCGGCACTAATCGCCTCTACTTTGCCCTCTAGGGGAATTTGGGCTAAAATTTGCCAAGCTTGTCGGTATTGACGCTCCTGTTGGTAGTTAAAGAATTTTTGCTGGTTTTTATCGCTATTATCTAACCATCCCGTCGGTTCACTAATTAAGGTGAGAGCCTGCATTTTGCCGCCATCGCGACCACCGCGGCCGATTTCCTGTAGGTATTCCGATAGTAAAGCTGGGGGTTGGTAGTGGACAACCCAACGCACATCGGGTTTATTGATACCCATGCCAAAAGCTGAGGTACAGACAACAAAAGTTAAATCCCCCCGCAGCCAATTTTGTTCTATTTCCCGACGCTGAAAGGGGGATAAACCGGCATGGTAGGCACTGGTGCGATAATGGAGAGATTGCAACCATGCCGCTAAATTTTCACTATGGCGACGGGAACGAGTATAGATCAGGCCGGATTGTCGAGGTTGACCGGTGAGGAAGTTTAATAGTTGATGACGACGACAACCGGGGCTAATACATATTTTCGTGCTTAAGTCAAGGTTTTGACGGTAAGGATTTATTAAGAAAAGCTGTGGTTTTTCTAGTTGTAAAATGCGGGTGAGAGTCTCACGGGTGGCGGGGTTAGCGGTGGCGGTAAAAGCAGCGATCGCTATTTGGCTGCCGGCCGGTTTTGATTGCAGAAGAGCGGGACGGACAGCACCGAGACGACGGTAAGCAGGACGAAAATTATCGCCCCACTGGGTTAAACAATGGGCCTCGTCGAGGATGAGAGCGTTAATTTTAACGTGGGGAAGGGTTAATTTTGACCAGAGGGGAGGACTTAAGAGCGTTTCTGGCGAAAGATAGAGAAGTCGCAGGGTTTGACTTGCGATCGCATCTAAAGTTTTCTTTCTCTGTTGTCGGGGGATTTCGTGATGAATCAGGGCAACGGGTAATTTTTTGGCTAATAATTCCTCCACCTGATTTTCCATGAGGGCAACTAAGGGGGAAATCACTAGGGTTAAGCCGGTTTTTAATAAAGCGGGCAATTGAAAACAGATAGATTTACCAAATCCCGTGGGCATGACAATCAGAGCATCTTTTGCCGCTAAAATTGTCTCGATAATCTCCTGTTGGGGAAAGCGAAAGCTATCATAGCCCCAAATTTTTTGAAAAATAGTCTGGATGCTTTCGGTATCGTGGGAAGACATGGTTAGACTGCTGGGGAAGTGGGGAATTGGGGAATTGGGGAATTGGGGAATTGGGGAATTGGGGAATTGGGGAATTGGGGAATTGGGGAATTGGGGAATTGGGGAATTGGGGAATTGGGGAATTGGGGAATTGGGGAAATTGAACTAAAACCCTAACACCCTAACACCCCAAAACCCCCCGCAACGCGCACGCAGTGACCACTTTGACTATCCCGGAAGGGGAACAATTTTTCCACTGACTGGAATTGTTTTTGCGCTTCTGTAATAATCTGTTACACTTATAGCGATCAATCTTTGTCTGGGGAATTACTGATGACTGAACCTGTTAGTGCCACCGACCCCGCAGTAGAAACCGCCACCGAAGCGCAACCCAGTTACGTCAAGCTGGCGATGCGGAATATGGTCAAGAAAAAAGGCATCTCTTTAAAACACTTTTTTTTGACTACGGCGGCCCTATTAGCCTTTTTTGTCGGTATTTCCTATCTGACGCGTCCCTAGGGTAAAATCTGGTGAGTGAGACTTTGCCCCTAGTGGTGGATTTATGCCTACAGGACAATTATTTTGATCCCGGAAATAGTCCTGTGGATGGGGAAACTTGGCACTATTGGTTGGAGACATGGTTAAGTTATCTATCGGATTATCTCCCCGTTGCCGCCGGTTATGAACTAAGTTTGCGCTTAACAGACGATCGAGAAATTCGGACCTATAATTCCCAGTATCGCCACAAAGATCAACCGACGGATGTTCTCGCTTTTGCCGCCCTCGAAGTGGATTTCCCAGTCGATGAGGGCATTTTAGAGACTGAACCTTTATATTTGGGGGATATTATCATCTCTGTGGAGACAGCACAACAACAGGCTTTAACACAAAATCATTCTTTGGCACGAGAATTGGCCTGGTTAACTGCCCACGCTTGTTTACATCTTTTGGGTTGGGACCATCCCGATGAAACAAGTCTGTTAGAAATGCTATCTTTACAGGAAACTTTGTTAACAACCGTCAAAATTGCCGATACATAGTTAGTTGTTTTTGTCAAGCATTATTGAGGAATATGAAGACAAATTATCATCAAGCCAACCAATCTGCCAGCATACCTAATCCCTATCTCAACAATAATTTTATCCCTCGATCGGGACAGGTGAGTGAGGGCAACAATCCCAGTCAAAGAGAATACGCTTGGCAAGTCGCCTCGAATCTATTAGTCAGTTTTCGCTACGCTTGGGCAGGAGTCTGTTATGCTTTTGTCAGTCAAAGAAATTTTCGCATTCACACCCTGATTACCCTAGTAGCGATTAGTTGGGGCTTATTTTTGCGGGTTGATGCCATGGAAATGGCGATTGTCACCCTTACCTGCGCTCTGGTGATGGTCTTAGAATTAATTAACACTGCCCTAGAATCAGTGGTAGATCTGACGGTGGGGCAATCCTACCATGATTTAGCCAAAATAGCGAAAGATTGTGCCGCTGGTGCCGTTTTAATCGCCTCGATCGCCGCTTTACTCGTAGCGGCTTTTATTTTTATTCCCCATTTATTAGGGTAAGCGGGAAGCTTTTTTCAGTGATCAGTAAACAGTAAACAGTAATCAGTGAACTGAAAACTCAAATCTGATCACTGATAAGCTGTGCTGATTTTAAAATGCGTAGGGGAAACTTCAGTACAAATGCTCGAACTTCCTCTCCCTGCTGCCAACTCCGGCACTGCGGTGCAGTCTTAACCAGTAATATTAGATAGTCAACAGCTTAACTGATCACTAATCACTGATAACTGATAACTGATCACTGATCACTGATCACTGATTTGGCATAAGGGGACTCGACAACTTTTAGCCGATAAATTTAACTTTTCTTAACCCAAGCCTAAACTGGCGAGGGGAGAGGGTTTCGCTATATATAAAAAATTGTAATCGTCGATACAGCAAAAAATCTCTTTTGTCCCTCTATAGGTTAGAATATAGTTAGTGATAAGACTTCTTTTGTAGATCTTGCAGGAAATCTCCCATGAGTGCCATAACTTTCTCCACCGCTCCCACCGCTTACTCTATCAGGATGATCAAGGACGAAGTCCGTCAGATGGTAGAACAGGGGGTAGTAAGCAGACACCAACCGATCTACACTCTCTGTCAGTTCATTCCCCCCCGGGAGTGGGTTTGTGTTGAATGTGAACTAGAACGATGTGACTACCTTCTCAGAGATCAAATTGGTGACTTAATCGCCTCGGAATCTTGGGATAATGATTAAATTCTCCCATTTGCCGATGGGCAAAAATCGGACTGATCAGAAATTTAGCAGCCTTGTCCACTTTTTTAACTATTATAATTCAGCCCCGGTTAATTCTGGGGCTGAAACTATGGGGACAGGGGGGTGATAATTGTTAAGAAAAAAAAGTTTTGGCAAGATTTAGCCAAGTTAGTTCACAAGTTACCCATTGCCAAGGGACGCTATCTCTAACATCCCCAAATTTTCTCTAACTTAAAATCAGTAGTTGGCGCTGTTGTAAAGAACGCACCCCAGTTAATCCTAAGGCAACTTGAGCGTCGATTTCTGCCACAGTTAAACGACCATCACAAGCTTGTAGAAAAGCAAATTCTCTCTCCGAGAGATTAACCGGCCGATAATCGTAATCTAGAACACTTGCACTAGGCCAACCGTAAAGACAGGGATGAACTTCGGCCACTGCATTCTCTAGGACTTGATCCCCGGACCAATCGGCAGTCAAAATCGGTGGTTTAGCGAGGAAAAATTCATAGTGGGTGATTTCCGGGTCTAATAATTCCGTCAAGCGATAACGTTCCCTTTCCCCTAAATTTTGCGTCCTAGCCATCAATTCGGGGGATTTACCCAATAAACGGTCTAATTGCCAGTAGGAGGGGTTAGAAAAGCCAATAAAGGCTAATCCTGACGCATCAATCAGTTGAAAGAGGGTATCGATATTGTAGTCCACTTCCCGGGGGTGAACGTACATATCAGCGAAGGACTCATCGCGATGATTTTCCATTGACCAACGCTCTTTTTCCCGTTTCAAAATGCGATTATTTTCCGGTAGAGAGGCAAAAATCTCTCGGCCGACAGCGACCCCATCTTTATAATCCCCGCGTCGGTCTCCCTGCAAAATTGCGATCGCAGATTGCATTAACTGGATTTCCCAGCGTCCCAATTGTGCATAGACGAAAATGTGCAGCAGACCACCGGGGGCCAGTTTTTGCGCGAGCGATTGAATACCTTTAATCGGGTCTGGGAGATGGTGCAGCACCCCGACGCAGTTAATTAAATCAAATTCTCCGGGGAGATTAGTGGCAGATTCTAGAGGTAAATGGTGAAAAGCCAGAGAACCTCGGTGTTTTGCGGCGACTCCCGAACGATTACAGCGTTCTTTGGCAATTTCTAGGGCTTTTTCACTGATATCTATAGCGACTATATTAGCAAAGGGGTTGAGCGCGAGCAGATATTCGGTTCCTGCACCAGTACCACAACCCGCATCGAGAATCCGGATATCCTCTCGTTCGGGTTTATGATGACAACAAAAGTTATAGGCAGCAATCCAATTCCAGCGCCAATTGTAACCCGGAGGAGGTTCGTCTAGGAGCGGTTCGGGGGGGAAAGGATAGGTATTGTAGAGACGTTGTACAGCAGTGCGAATAGTAGCGTCGTCGGACATGAAAATTGGCGGAGTTTAGGATAACACTCGATCGATTGTCTCACAGACAGCAGCGATCGGGAAAGTCAGTCGGGGTTTTTTTGAGTTGGTCGGGAGTAAATGATAAATAATCATTATGAATATCCGGTTCTGTGCCAAAATTAGATATTATTTCTTTGGTCGATATTTTTTTCTATTCCTTGTCCTACTGTCTCTTAACCCTATCTAAGTTTTACTGGCAATTATTCGAGAGTCATTCTCTAACAATTATCTCAAATATAAGCAGCTCTTGCCGATACAAAAACCATGAAAATTAATTCTATAAAGCTTATTAATTATCGAGGTGCAGTCAGTTTAAACATCGACTTTCATCGGCAATTAAACGTATTTATAGGAGTTAATGGTGCTGGAAAATCTACCGTTTTAGATAGTTTGGCGACTATGCTTTCATGGTTAGTTAATCGCCTAAAAAATACTAATGCCAGTGGACGACAGATTAGCAAAACCGAGATTAATAATGGTCAGGGGACGGCTATAATTGAAATCACGGGGGTGAGGGAAGATAGCCAAGAGATTACTTGGAAAATAGTAAAAACTAGGACTGGATATATCCACGCTGGGGAACGGAGTAATTTTAGCCAATTAAATGAATACACTCAACAAATACAACGACAAATTACTGAACATCAAGGACAAATCAACTTACCTTTATTTGTTTATTATTCTGTTAATCGAGCAGTGCTGGATATACCAATGAGAACAAAACATAAATTTGATTCTCTAAGTGCCTACGAAAATGCTTTAACCAGTGGATCATATTTTCGCACTTTTTTTGCATGGTTTCGCGAGCGTGAAGATTTAGAAAATGAAAATAGAAAATATCAGTATGATCTAATTAAACCAGAAGGTTTTTGTTTTCCCGATCCCCAATTGGAAGCAGTTCGGGAAACGATCGAACGTTTTCTACCCGATTTTACTAATCTTAGCGTCCGTCGTAATCCCTTGAGAATGGAAGTAACAAAAAAGGATAAAATAGTTACTGTTAATCAACTTTCTGATGGAGAAAAATGTCTGATTGCTATGCTGGGAGATTTAGCTCGAAGAATGGCGATTGCTAATCCTCAAAAGCCTTATCCCTTAACGGGTACTGGCGTTATTATCATTGACGAAATTGATTTACATTTACATCCTCAATGGCAAAGATTTGTAGTACCTAAATTACTAGAAGTTTTTCCTAACTGTCAATTTTTTATTTCCACCCATTCTCCTAATATTATCACTCATGTTCAACCAGAAAGTTTACACTTCATGGAACAAACAGAAATGGGAATAAAATTTCATCTCGTGCAAGAGTCCTACGGCAAAAATGTTGATCGAATTTTGGAAGATTTGATGGGATTAGAGACAACTCGTCCCAAGGAAATCGCTGAAGCTTTGAAAGATATCTATGAACAAATCTCTCACAATCAATTAGAGGCATCTAAAAATAAAATCAATGATCTCAGAGCTAAAATTCAAGATGATCCAGAATTAATTAAAGCTGAAGTTATCATTCGACGCAAGGAAATTATCGGAAAATGAAGTATATTAGGAAAAGACAAGAACCACCGGAGTTTAAGAATTGGAAAGAGCAAGCTAACTCAGATTGGCAGCCCGACTTTAAAAGTTTAGCGGGAAAACCAAAAGAAATACTAATTAAAGCTTTGATGACAGAACAGGGGGAAATATGTTGTTATTGTGAAAGTCGATTGGTTGATGGTGAATGCCATATAGAACATTTTAAACCTCAAAGTGATCCCACTGTTGATCCCTTAGATTATGCCAATTTGCTATGTTCCTGTCAGGCAAATCTTAGGACTGGTAAACCTCGGCACTGTGGTAATCTAAAAAATAGCTGGTTTGATGAAAATCTCTTAATCTCTCCACTTAATCCCGATTGTGAGTCTCACTTTGCTTTTAATTATGATGGTACAATTAAACCCGCACAAGAAGATGATCAAAAAGCAATTAATACTATCGAAAAGTTGGGATTAAACCTCAACAAAATCAAAGCACTTCGTCAGAAAGCCATCGAGCCTTTTTTGGATGAGGAGATAAATAATGCTGAATTAAAAGTTTTTGTCAATCGATATTTGTGCTTAGATGATCAACAAAGATACGGTGTTTTATTGAATAATCTTTCCTTTACAAAAATACAAGAATTATTATAAAAGTTTAGATAAACAAGAAAAAACATAAAGTCTTATGAAGATTATTCAAGAATTATTGCAAAAGTCAACAATTGATAAGATTCTGGCCAGATAATTGGGGTGGAGGGGGTGGATCAACCTTATCCGAAGTTGAACAGAGATTGTTGTCGAGAGTCGGAGAGAAAAGCAATGAATATCAAGGATACATTACACAATGCTGTCCAGTACCTAACAGAGGCTTTTGCCCGCATTTTTAGCCCCAACAATGATGAATATCCAGATGTGGGGATGCAGCCTTTTGATGCGGAACCCTACCATGCTCCCAAGGGTAATTCTTAACTAAAAATGACAGACAATTGCTTTGAGATAAAAGTTATGGGTAGGGATAATAACCCTACCTGATTTTGTAGAAAAATAATTAATCCTCTGCTTGCCAATCGGGACAACTATCACCATCCCAACCGTAGGGATGGAAACCGCAGACGAGAAGATTGCCTCCGTAGATATAACCGTGATAATTACGGCAACCGATACAAGCAGGATGGGTGTTAGGATCGGGGTTAACCTTGGGAGTGAGGATAAAATCCGAGGATTCATCTAATTCCGAAAATAGGGATTCATCGGAGTTAAAAAATTCTTCTAATTCCTGGGGTAAAACCTCTTGAATGAACTGTTCCAGATCGATGATAATTTCCTCATTAATTTCTTCGATAGTTTGGGTCACTTCTTGGAAAAAAGTTTCAATTCCCACCGCCACAGTTTCGATCACTTCCCAAAAATCCTTCTGCCAATCGTCCATGTTTATACTTGCATCCCTTGTCTGGTAATAATTAATTATTTGTCCCTAAAATTAGGTTTAATCCTGTTGTAGTTTCCGCAATTCCTCCTGAAGACGTTCCACCTTTTGCCGCAATTCATCTACTTTTGGATCGGCTGCTTTGGTGTCCTCCTCATCTTCAATAATTTCTATCCGTCGGGGTTCATGGGGAATATTAGATTCGTTACCTTCTACCGTTTGCTGTTGTGCCTGTTTCACCAACTCATCGACGTATTTGCGCGCTTCTTCCGCGTTTATTTCGCCGCGAGAAATCATTTCATCGGCTAATTTTTGGGCTTGATTTCTTAATTCTTGTAAATTTACTTCAGCTTTTTCGGCGGCATAGGTAGCAATGCCTACGCCCAAATAAACTGCTTTTTTGACTAAATCACCTAAGTTGGCCATAGCAAAAATCCTGAATCGATCGCTCTTATTTCCTAGAATAAACGATCCTTCTCGCAAATGGAGATGGGTTTTGGGAGTCAGTGAACAGTGAACAGCAAACAGTAATCAGTGAACGCTTGCACCTCTATCCAAGAGAGCCGTCAGTGAACTTAAAACTGATGAGGTAAAGTTTTGTAAATAGATGCGGTGGTGGCAACAGCAAAAGTGATGGCTATAAAGATTAAATTTTAGTCAAATTGCTGGTTTTTCGCTCTCAAAACGACTATAGAGCCTCATTAGGTCATTTTTGACCTAAATAGTTTGATTAAGCTCAAAATAACTAAATATTGCGGATAGCTGCCGGCAGCCAGCAGCCGGCTGAATTGATTTGTGTTCATCCTCAGCAAAGATTTAAACTAAAGAATCGAGACAAGATTCCCGATTTAATCACAAAAAACTATGTTTCCTATTCATCGCCCCCGTCGTCTGCGTCAAACCCCTCAAATGCGCCGTCTGGTGAGTGAAACCGTCTTGACAGCCAATGACTTTATCTATCCCCTTTTCGCCACGACGGGGGAAGGTATTGCCCAGGAAGTGAAATCGATGCCGGGGGTGTACCAATTATCAATCGATAAAATTGTTGACGAAGCCAAGGAAGTGCGGGATTTAGGAATCCCAGCGATTATTTTATTCGGGCTGCCGGAAAGTAAAGACACAGAGGCGACGGGAGCATGGCACGATCATGGTATTGTGCAAAAAGCGGCCACAGCGATTAAAGAGGCAGTTCCCGATCTACTCATTGTCGCTGATACTTGTTTGTGTGAATATACTAACCATGGTCATTGTGGTTATCTGCAAACGGGAGATTTAACCGGCAGGGTGTTAAACGATCCTACTCTGGGATTATTGCAAAAAACCGCCGTTTCCCAGGTAAAAGCGGGAGTGGATATCATTGCACCGTCGGGAATGATGGATGGTTTCGTGCAGGCAATTCGTCAGGGATTGGATGAGGCGGGTTATAGTGATACACCGATTCTTTCCTATACGGCTAAATATGCCTCTGCCTATTATGGGCCGTTTCGGGATGCCGCCGATTCTACCCCCCAATTCGGCGATCGCAGAACCTACCAAATGGATCCGGGTAATGCCAGGGAAGCCTTAAAAGAGGTGGAATTAGATGTATTAGAGGGAGCAGATATGTTAATGGTTAAACCTGCTCTATCTTACCTGGATATTATCTGGAGAATCAAGGAAATGACTAATTTACCCGTGGCTGCCTACAATGTGTCGGGGGAATATTCAATGATTAAAGCGGCGGCGTTAAATGGCTGGATTGACGAAAAACGAGTGACTTTAGAGACTTTAACCAGCTTTAAACGGGCGGGTGCCGATATTATCTTAACCTACCACGCTAAGGATGCCGTGCGCTGGTTAGCAGAGGGTTAAACTTGTTGATTGAACCCACCATGCCGATCAGGATAAGGGGGTGGTGAGGTTGCTACTATTAATTCTAGGGATTACCTGAAAAAAATACTTTCCAACCAGCTGTAGCGGTCGGCTTCGCTGCGCCGTAGGCGATCGCACTTGCCCAAAGAATAATTAATGTCCAAACCTGATTTTTTTGGGTTCCTTCCACTGATTTTAGGCGATTATCGATGCCCTCAACCTTTTCGGTTAACTTTGCCTGTCCTACCTCTAGCTTATTTAACCGTTCGTCGATTTTGTCAAATTTTTGGTCAACATCTTTTTGGAAAGTGTCAAATTTTTGGTCAACATCTTTTTGGAAAGTGTCAAATTTTTGGTCAACATCTTTTTGGAAATTGTCAATTTTCCCCTCAATCCTAGTCAAAACAGCTTCTAGGGAATAGGTAACGGTTTCGTTAGACATGGTGATCAACTCCCATTAGATCATATTTTCTCGGTCTGCTATCGGGGACTATCTTAAAACTAAACCAGTTCACCGCTTTCTTGTAAAGAGTGGAGACGTTGATAGATTCCCTGCTGATTTAATAATTGGTCATGACTACCGATCTCGACAATGCGACCATTATCCAAGACGACAATTTGATCAGCTTCTCGAACAGTACTAAGACGGTGGGCGATAATAATCGTGGTGCGAGTGCCTAGTATTGATTTCATGGCTAGTTGAATGGCTCTTTCTGACTCATAATCTAAGCTAGAAGTGGCCTCATCAAAAACTAACACATCTGGATCAACAATTAACGCCCTAGCAATTCCTAAACGCTGTCTTTGTCCCCCCGAAAGACGCACGCCCCTTTCCCCTACAATAGTGGAATAACCATTAGATAATTCATGAATAAATTCATCAACACGGGCAATTTTACAGGCTTCTTCTACCTTCTCAAAGCTAATATTAGGATTACCGTAGGTGAGATTTTCTAACACCGTACCATTAAACACATCTACTTCTTGATGGACAATCGCTAACCGTCGCCGATACCAAGTCACATCTAAGCGACTAATATCCTCGCCATCCATCAGAATTTGCCCTTGATTCGGTTCAAAATAGCGGAAAAGTAACTTAACTAAAGTGGATTTTCCTGAACCAGATTTTCCGACTAATGCAACGGTTTGATAGGGTTCAATCAGAATATTAATATCCTTGACAATCATTCTTTCTGGACTATAGCCAAAGCTAAGATTACTTAATTCTAGTTTACCCATAAAACGATAGGGATTATGTTGGGCATGATCGGCTAAAAGACTACCAGCATCAGTGCCAATAGGCAAGTTCATAAATTGGTTTAGACGTGCCATAGAAGCATAGCGACGGGCGAAAGTTTCTGCCATTTGGGATAGGGGATCTAATTCCGCATAGGCCATACTAGCGAGGGTATAGGTGGTGATAAAATGCCCGATCGAGATTTTCTCTTGAACGGTGGCTAGGAGAGTAAAAAAAAATACTCCAAATAAACTAGCTTGGACGAGAGTTTTTTCCCAAGTTATTAAGTCCACATAACCCTTATGAATGCGATGGATAACGTAGGTAAATTCTCTCTCTAAACGCTGTTTTTGACGATATAATTCCTGTCCTTCTGTGGCAAAAGCTTTGACGGTTTTGATATTAGTAATAATCTCAGAATTGCGACTTTGGGTATTTTCGATGTGCTGATCCAGAATCCTTTCTTTTTGCATTAAATCTTTTAAATCTCTCACAACAAAAGCTACAATTAATACAAAAGAAATAAGAAAAGCAAGGGCGATCTGCCATTGAATTACCCAAATAACAATAAAAATACCGAAAACTCTAAACAGTTTTGGGATCATCATTCCCGCCACTTCGGGATAAGTCCAAGTATGATTTTCTATCCCTTTGGCAATCCGGTTAGCGATACGTCCGGGATTATTTTCATCGTAAAAAGATAGGGGTAAGGTGAGAATTTTGGCAATAATTTTTCTGAGATGATCTCGTCTCGCTCTTAAGGATATTTCCCAGTGAAACCAGACACCAAGCCAAGGCTGAATTGGTGCTTTAATTACCGTGGTTAGGAAAATTAAGCCTAATAATACTGCCAAACTAACCCACTTTTCTGAGGCAAAGGGAGTTAAAATCATGGTGCGATCAACTAAAGATTGCACGAATCCATCTAAAGGCTGATCAGAAAGAACATTAAGAATCTGTCCGACAGCATAGGGAACCATCAGATCGATAATTTCAAAGACACTCGCTGCACCAATACTCAAAAAGGCGGCTTTTTGATAATTGCGGTAGTAACTGAGAATATCCCTTAAGGAAGCCATAACATCAAGTAAATTGCCAATTTTTAACTTCTATCTGGTAACTGCTAACTGAAGAGACTGACGGCACTTTTATGATTGTTTTTCTGGAGTTACCATTATACTACAATACTACAAAAATCGGCCGATCTAGAAATTTCTAGGACAAAAGCCTTGTCATAGTCTTGTATTCTCAATCACAGTCCGTACTACATTTTCACCCAGCCATTAGTCAGCAGACGATGCCAGATCAGCTTATATTTCATCCTTGGCAGAAGCACCACAGATCAATTTATCTGAAATTTTGGCGAATATTATCACAAAAATTGATAAATTTCTGAAAGGTTTTTAAGTGTTCAGTTTTATCAATACGCTTTTTTAATTGATTAAGATAGTATTGTTCTTGAGCTTTCCCAGGGAATTTTTTAGAATAATACAAACCTTTAGCTGCAAAAATAGACTTTAGATAAGCAAAACGAAAATCGGCATGATTTCTGCAATTAAATCTACCCATTAGTTCGGGATCATTTTCGTAAACATCATAGTGTTGAACATAATCAGCTAAAAGTCCCTCTAAAGGTTGTTTAGAATTAAATATAGTGCGATTGCCTAGTAGCCATGTTTCAATACATCGATTTTGAATGATGATCACGATTTCGAGTGATGCAGGAACAGTAATATGTTTGGTGATAAAGTCATTAACATATTGTTCTCTTTCTTCGACAGTATCCTCATCAGCATCGAGACAGATGACTAGATAGTTATATTTGGATACTTCTTGAATTTTATCGATAGCGTTAGGAATTCCATCATTAAGTATCGAGGGGTAGCCATTACCACTAATCAGAAAGTAATTATTGTGATTGACTTGATCGTAAAAATCAACTCGCTTAAATTCGGGAATAAGATGAGTTAACCAGGCAGTATAAAGCTTTTTTTCGGTACTTCTTCCTTCAACTAAAAAGTAAATATTCATCGATTAACTAATTCCTTGGGGAAATTCTTCTAAGACATTGATAAGATCAATAAAAGCTTTTTGTCGAGTTTTAGAAATATGAAAATCGGTCGCATTGTGTACCTGAATTACTCCTCCTTTACGAGTGACTATTTTCCAATAGGCAGCACTGATATTATTAATTATATAAGGATGATGACTGGTAATAATAAACTGTAAATCTCGATAATTAACTAATAAATCTTCTGTTAAAGTGTCCAAACAGTTAACCCCCAAACTATTTTCAAATTCATCGATTAATATAACGCTGCCATCAGGAGATAATTCGATCGTTGCTAAGAACATCAGGCTTTTTATCATTCCAGAGGAGATATTTGGTTCTAAAATCCAGACATGAGAGTTTTTTTCTTTTATTTGTATGTAAGGTGGGTTTTTAAGTAAACCACTTCGAGTTAATGAAAAAGGTTTTAAAGATTCTATTTTTAAATCTTCAAATTGAGGGAAAATTTTAAAAAACTTTATCTTTATTATCTCGAACGTATCGGGATATTTTTGATAAGTTATTAGTAGTTTGTCGGAAATACGAAGTTGACTCGATTGTAATTCAGAGAGAGAGTTATATTCGGTATATTCGTAGTTTCTAAGGAATTTATCAAATGTTGAATATGAGATATTAAACTTAAGTGGATTGAAAATCATTTTGTTAAATTCCTGTCGAACAGGGAAAACATCTTCTTCTTGATTGAAAAGCTCTATAGTGCTTAAATAAGATGGTAGTTTTGGTGTCTTTGAATTTTTAAACTCAATTACCTCTTGGTTTCTTTCGATCAAAACCTCTTGATCTTTTAAAAGAGTTTCCCTAATTATACTAATCTTATTTTCGCCGTCATTACTATTGACTTCATCTTCTTCAATCTTGATGAGAGAACGGGCTTTTTTAACCTCAAATTCACCCAACCAATGATAACGAACATGATCATTGGTTAAAAATTCTACATCCCACTTTACACCATTTATAGACTCACCGTTAGCGATTCTTTTAAAATTACTAATAGCCTTTAAAATCGAGGTTTTTCCTGCACCTGAGATACCAACTAATAAATTCAAATCTGAAAAAAAGTCGCAAGAATCTATACTTAATCCAGAGGCTAAATCTTGATAGGATAATCTCAAAAGCTTCATAATAATTAGCCACTGCCAAAACTAAAAAGGGTGAGTTAATTCTCACCCCTAGACTTTACTGAGGATCGAGTTTTAGGACTGCCATAAATGCCTCCTGGGGGACATCAACAGTTCCGATCGCTTTCATCCGTTTTTTCCCTTTTGCTTGCTTGTCTAACAGCTTTTTCTTGCGGCTAATATCACCACCATAACACTTAGCTAAGACATCCTTTCTTAAAGCAGGAATATGTTCACTAGCGATAATTTTAGAACCAATAGCTGCTTGAATGGGAACCTTAAATTGATGCCGGGGAATCAATTCTTTTAACTTCTCAGTTAAAGCGCGACCAACATAATAAGCTTTATCCCGGTGAACGATCATCGCTAAAGCATCAACGGGATCACCATTGACCATAATATCTAATTTAACTAGCTCATTTTCCCGATAGCCAATTAATTGATATTCCATACTAGCGTAACCGCGCGATCGAGATTTTAATTGATCAAAAAAGTCTGTCACCACTTCTGCTAAAGGTAACTCATAAATCAAAGCGGTGCGAGTTTTAGTAAAATAACGCATATCCTTGAAAACTCCCCGACGACTTTGACATAATTCCATCAAAGCACCTACATAGGTTTCCGGAGTAATCATTTCCACTTGGATATAAGGTTCCTCAATTTTTTCCCGTTTTTGTGGGGAAGGTAACAAACTAGGATTATCCACTTCGACAATTTCCCCATCGGTGGTAGTGACCTGATAAACTACCGAGGGAGCAGTGGTAATTAAATCTAAGTTATATTCCCTTTCTAGTCTTTCCTGCACGATTTCCATGTGTAGCAGTCCCAAGAAACCGCAACGGAAACCAAAACCCATGGCACTAGAAGTTTCTGGTTCGTAGGATAGAGCTGCATCGTTTAATTTTAACTTTTCCAGCGCATCTTTGAGATCGGCGTACTGATCGGCATCGGTGGGGAATAATCCGCAGAAAACCATCGGTTTTGCTTCTGTATAACCGGGTAAAGGCTCTTTTGCCGGTTTAGCGGTTAGAGTAATCGTATCACCCACCCGGGCATCAGCGACAGTTTTAATTGCGGCTGCCAGATAACCCACTTCTCCCGCGTGAAGTTCATCTACTTGTACCTGTTGCGGTGATAAAATTCCCAATTCATCAATAATAAATTCTTTACCAGAAGCCATAAAACGAATTTTATCGCCCTTTTTCACCCGACCATCCATGACGCGGAAATAGACAATTACCCCTCGATAAGCGTCGTAATAACTATCAAAAATTAAAGCTCGGAAGGGTTCTGCGAGGGTATCTTGGGGAGGGGGAACTAATTGGACGATCGACTCTAGAATATCATTAATACCGATCCCGGCCTTAGCCGAGGCACGAATCGCCTCACTACAGTCTAAACCCACCACTTCCTCGATTTCCGCCGCCACTCGTTCCGGTTCGGCACTGGGTAGGTCGATTTTATTTAAAACTGGGATAATTTCGAGGTTATTTTCCAGTGCTAGGTAAACATTGGCTAAAGTTTGCGCTTCCACGCCTTGGGACGCATCTACAACTAATAAAGCTCCCTCGCACGCCGCTAGAGACCGAGAAACCTCGTAGGAAAAATCCACATGGCCCGGGGTGTCAATCAGATTGAGAACGTATTTTTGACCATCCTTAGCGGTGTAATCCATGCGTGCCGCTTGTAACTTGATGGTGATACCCCGTTCCCGTTCCAAGTCCATATTATCGAGAAATTGTTCTTTCATCTCCCGTTGGGCTACGGTTCCCGTAATTTGCAGGAGGCGATCAGCGAGAGTTGATTTACCATGATCGATGTGAGCGATGATGGAAAAATTGCGAATGCGAGAAACGGGAACATCAGTCATCGTGGTTCACTGCTGGCAAAAGTCAGGGGTTTTTGACACTCTCCGCCCTAAAAGTGCGGAGATTCTTGGGCTGAATCCTGCCTCTACTAGCAAAGCTAATTTTGGTCTTACAGCTTCATGTCTAGTCCGACTACACCTACAAGGCAAGCACTCTTAGGGACTACTCCCCAAGC
>NZ_JADBSA010000419.1:0-9006 GCF_020246945.1 Microcystis sp. M113S1
CGATGGGAACCAACGTCTCAGCGATGTTCCTGTTGCGGGAATATCGGCGGGAAAAAGGCGTTAAATATCCGTGAGTGGGAATGTCTTTTCTGTGGAACTTTTCATGATCGAGATGTAAACGCTGCGGTAAATATCAAGGTTGCCGGAGGACATTCGGAGACTTTAAACGGACGTAGAGGAAAGCGTAAGACTTCTGTTAAAGAAGCAGCATCCCGGGTCGCGTCAACCCCATTCAGCGACCATCTTAAAAAGGTGGCGTGGTGAGGAATCGCCGTCCGTTTTACGGCGGCGAGGATGTCAATCGGCTTTACAGGAACTGCTTTCGGGACAAGTGCAAGCGGAAGACAGCCCCGAATATATCCAGCGTGTCAGTATTCCGGGACGGATTACTGGGCGCACAGTACGCCTGTTCTCAGGACAAGTTGTTCCCGTCATTGAACCGGATAGCCCCCGGGGAATTTATGGTTGGCACGTTAATACTTTAGTCCGTGCGGCAATAGAAGCTGTTGGTGCAGAACAAACAGAAGCCCAAGAAAGCCAAATGCGCCGGACTTTGAGTAGTTTCCTCAACCGCATCTACTACGATTTACGCAATTTAGGGCAAACTTCCCAAGACCGCGCCCTCAATTTTGCCGCGACCAATGCTTTCCAAGCAGCACAAACTTTTTCTGAGGCTGTGGGTGCAGGGATGGAGTTAGATAGTATTAATGTTTCTAAGAGTCCTTTCTGTCGGCTGGATAGCGATTGTTGGGATGTACAGTTAAAATTCTTCGACCCAGAAAATAGCCGCCGCGCTCGTAAAGTCTTCCGTTTTACTATAGATGTGAGTGACTTAATTCCTGTCACCTTGGGCGAGGTTCGTTCCTGGTCTTCTCCTTATTAGTCCTCTCCCCTAAACTCTATCTATTTACGCCAAAACAACCATGAGACTTCCCAAACAGTCTGCTCCCGTCAAACGTCCCCATTTTATTCATCCCCACGAATGTGTTGATATTGTTCATGGCGATGGAGAAGATTTAGTATCTATCTTGGTTAAGTTAGTTCATGGGGCTAACTACAACGATCCGGCACAATTTCAATACCCTCACTATGGCTATCTAAAAATGTCATCCTTTGGCGGTTTTCGTTATTAGTATCGACTTCTAAAACCTAACAAAAAACACTGAAGGAAATCAAACAATGGCTGACTCTAAAAGTTCTAAGCAATCAGAAACCAATCCGAATGTTGAGCAACCAGAAACAAAAAAATCCAACATTCAACCACAGGAAACAACTCAACCTAAAGCTAAATATATTCCCGCAACTGGGTTAGAAGATTACGGACGCTGGAAAACCATGTTCCAAGACCGCAAGGCGAATCCCAATGATCCGCCGTTTCGTCGGGGTCGAATTTGGTGTTAAACACCTTCCCTTAATCTTCAGGTTCTATCCCTAATGCCCTTAACTGTTCCGCTAGGCGCTCGGCTCGTTGTCGTTCCCGCTCGGCTCGTTGTCGTTCCTGTTCAGTAGATTCCTGGGAAGTTAACAACAAGTTACCTTCCCCATCCCACCAGCGAAGCCAGGGAAAGAATTGATTTTGGTATTCTCCTTGCCAAATTCCTAACTCTACCTTTAAAGGAACAATAGGATAATGACCGCGCTGATTAGGAGTCATTTTTTGGTAACGACCATTAACTAACTGATACATCTCGATCTGGGCCTTGTTAACTTCATAAATTCCATAAAAAGGAATTTGAATCGCTCGCTCATAGATCCAAAATTTACCCTTAACAGGCGTTTTATCCCGTTCTTCTTCACCATTGCCAGAGACAAATTCTAAGGCAATAACCGGTTCAATGGTTTCTTTCCACATCACAAAGGAACGGCGAACTTGACCATCAATAGTCGTGGGGACATGGGGAACATAAAACCAATCGGGAGCAACAGCACCCTTTTCTAGAGATTCTGGATGCTCTGGCAATCGCCAATAAATCCCACAATCTCGACCTAGGCAGTAATTACCATCAGGATGTAATTGTTCTAAAAGGGGTGTAATAGTATCCGTTAAAAGGTCTGCTTGGGGAGGCTCTTGATAGTTTTTCACAAAACTTCCATCTTTATCGGGGAGTTGGGTGTGGTCGGGTAAAGGGGAATCGCAATACACCGTTGCAGAAGGTTCCTGAATTGTGGTTGAGGATTGTACCGTTTGGGTGATTGAACTCATCTTTAATTCCCCTATTTTTGTTATCTAGCTTTTATTCTATAACTGTTCTTGAAAATCTGTACAAACTATGCCTGATCTCAATGCTATCCCCGGAATGACCGCTCTTCGCTCCCATACCAAAGGCGATCCACGCATCAAAATCGCCGTTCTTGATGGACCAGTTGACTTAGATCGCGCCTGTTTTCAAGGAGCAAATATTACCCGTATTAATCCTTATTGGGCCGAAGAATTTCCCATCGATCCCCAACACTTACAAGCCTTTTTAGATGTAGAAGCTAGTGGCAAAAGTGATGAAGAAAAAGAGGAAATGTTTAAGGAGGCGATTCCAGATGAAAATATCCGCCACAGTTTGCATTTGCGCTTCCATGCTAACCATATTATCAGCACCATTTGTGGACAGCCAGATTCACCGGTAGAAGGGATTGCTCCTAACGCAACGGTGATTAATATTCCCATTGCTTATGGGAATGACGATTTTATTAATCCTCTCAATCTTTCCCGGGCGATTAGTACCGCTATTGAACAGGGAGTTAATATTATCCATTGTGCCGCTTGTCACCCAACTCAAAGCGGATTAGCTCACGAATTTATTGATAAAGCGATTCGTCAAGCACAGGATAATAATATACTCGTTATTGCTCCTGGTGGTAATGATAAAGGAGAGTGTTGGTGCGTTCCTGCGGTATTAGAAAATGTCCTGACAGTAGGAGCGATGAAAGATACAGGAGAGCCATTTAAATTCAGTAATTTTGGTGGTAAATATGCGACTCAAGGGATTCTTGCTCCCGGAGAGAATATTCTAGGATCTCAACCCGGAACTGATGACCCTATCCGCAAAAAAGGGACTAGCTGCGCTGCTCCAATTGTGACAGGAACGGCCGCTTTATTAATGAGTTTACAATTAGAACAGGGTTTATCTCCCGATGCGGAAGCAGTAAGAGCCGCCTTGACTAATAGTGCCATTCCCTGCGATCCTAATGAAGTAGAAGAACCAGAACGCTGTCTGTTAGGAAAAATCAACATCTCTGGAGCTTATGAATTGCTGACAGGAGAGAAATTACAAACTGTTGAAGCGGATAACAATTCGTCGAATAATATCATAGAATCGACGGTAATTCCAGTGACAGCGACAACCTCTGTTATTCCCTCTTGTTCAACCGAGATAGCGAATCAGGGAATAACTGCAACCATTTCAACAGCAGCAACAAGACAACCAGCGATCGCTCCTAGCAATGCTTCAGAAAATATTTCCTCAACTGGATTAATAAAAAATCATCAAGCACATAACAATATTGTCCTAAATAATGTTGTTCCTAGTCAACGCTCAAACCTCGTTTATGTGTTAGGAACCCTGGGTTATGATTTCGGAACAGAAGCGCGTCGGGATACTTTTAAGCAGTTAATGCCAACCATCACGATCGATAATATTGAATTACCATCCAATCCCTACGATGCACGACAAATGGTAGATTATTTAGAAAGTAATCTATCAGAAACTAAGTCTTTAATTTGGACAGTTAATTTATAACTAACTCCCATCTATGCTATTAAACCAGTGGGAGCTTTTGCTGCTGATATTTATCAAGTCATGCAATATATGTTAGCGGGTCAAATATTGCCAGAAGCTGACGAAGATTATGTTGAAAGAGTGAGTATTCCGGGTATGCTGACCGAGGAAACTGTGAAACTTTTTTCCGGTCAAATTATTCCTGTCCTCAAAGTTAATAGTCCGCGAGGAATGTATGGCTGGAAAGTTAATACTTTGATTGAATCAGCGATAGAAACTGTTAGCGCGGAACATGAAATCGCCGATGAATCTAGGATGCGGCGTTCTCTGACCAGTTTCTTGAATCGCATTTATTATGACTTACGAAATTTAGGACAAATAGCACGCGATCGCGCCTTAAATTTTGCGGCTACTAACGCTTTTCAAGCTGTACAAACCTTCTCCCAAGCAGTAGCAATGGGAATGGAATTACACAGTATTGAAGTAGAAAAAAGCCCCTTCTGTCGCTACGGAAGTGAATGCTGGGATGTGAAATTAAAATTCTTCGATCCCGAAAATGGTCTGCGAGCTAAACGAGTATTTCGCTTTACCATTGATGTTAGCGATCGCACTCCAGTAACCTTAGGAGAAGTGCGCTCTTGGGCTGTTTCTAAGTGAGGTCTTAGCTTAGGGTTTGCTGAATAAATCTAAAAACCTTGTTGGATAATATCTTTAGGCTTTTTTGAAATCAAAAAGTGCCATTTCTTGGAGTGGTCGGGGGGAAAATTCCGGGACTTTTTCCCCGAAAATTAGGTAATTGACTACCTCAAAATCGGTAAAACCCTACACCCTACACCCCACACCCCACACCCTACCCCCACGAAAAACTTTTTGCCGCAAACCCGAATTAAGGCCGCGCACTGATTCTTTAAGTCAACTCCAAGCAAAAATGCAGGAATATCTTGATAGTGGCTTAAGACTGGGCTGGTTAATTGATCCCATCCCATTAGTCAACAGGTAGCAATCTATCGCCAAAATCAGGCTAGTATGTTTTCTGACTGCTATTTTTCAATTTTATTGGTGAGAGTTCCGACCACATCAATACCGAGGGTTTGATGGACACTGGCGAGGAATTGATTGACGATTTCGGGATAGACTTTAATCAGGGTAGCGAGGGATTTACCATCACCATTATCAACAATATTAACTCGATCGAGGTGTAAGCGTTTAGGAATTTTTATCGCTTCTTCCAGGATAGTTTCTAACTGTTGAATCAAGAAAATTGCTGATGCTTCGCTGCCGGTGTTTTGCCAAACTTCCGCGAATAATTCGTTAACCAAGGCTTCAGCTTTAGCATTTTCTTCAAAAATTGCCGCTTGTCCTCTAGCGCGGAAAGTTTCGGCTTCCTGCTGCGCTTCTGCGGGTAAAACTTCATCTGCTTGGAGACGTAATCTTTCTAATTCTGCTCTGACCTGTTGAAATTTTTCTTCAACTATAGCACGTTTTTCCTTAGCGGCGGCGATAGTTATTTCTTCTTCCGATTTTGCCTGTTGTTCCAGTTTTGCCTTTAACTTTCTCAATTCGTTTTCTTGCTCTAAAATGATAATTTGATCGCGGGTTTTAGCTACGGTTGCCTGTTCCTCACATTCCGCGACTATTTGTTCAGCTTCATTGAGTGCATTTGATTCCGCAATTTCAGCATCACGCATGACTAAAGCGATTCTTTCCCGTCCGAGGGAGTTAAGATAATCCACGTCATCGGCAACATTTTGAATTTTGAGAGTATCAATTTCTAAACCGAGTTTAAACAGGTCTTGACTGACGTTACTGGTAATACTTTCGGCAAATTTTAGGCGATCTTCGTTCACTTGTTCGGGGGTCATTGTTGCGACTACACCCCGCAAGTTTCCTTCTAAAGTTTCTTTAGCTACGCGAATAATTTCTGCTCGATCTCGATCTAAAAAACGTTCGATCGCATTGCCGACTATTTCAGGTTTAGAACTAACTTTAACGTTAGCAATTGCCACTATATTCAGGGGAATATTTCCCTTAGAATAGGCATTTTTAATCTCAATTCTGATCGGGGTTGTGGTGACATCCATGCGTTTAACGGTTTCTAAAATTGGAATACGAATCGCCCGACCCCCCGATATCACTCGATAACCTGCATCTTGTCTATCTTTTGATTTGCGTTTCATCCCACTCAGGATTACTACTTCATTGGGTTTGCAAATACACAAAAAAGAATTGATAAACCAAATCGCACCAATCCCCAGAAATATCAATAAAGCAATGGGAACACTATTCCCCAATAAATTACCAGCACTGTTGTTGTTATTGTTGTCGTATTGATTGGAATTGATTTGGATGAGATAGGAATTATTTTGACTATTCATAGTTAGTTACCCTTTGGTCTAGAAGAAATTACAAATCGCCTCTGATATACTTTTCCGCAATGACTAAAACTTTATTGTCTTGGCAATTGAGGATAAATGCTTGATCCCCGACATTAAATTGTTCTTCCCCTTCCGTTATCGCTACTATATCGATCAGACTATCCCCGACATTAACTCGCACTTTCCCCTTGCTATTTTTATCGAAGGGGATTTGAACAACTCCAATTAAACCGATGAGAGATTGATGATCGACGATACTATTTACCTGTTGGTTGCAGCGTCTTAACTTGACTAAAATTAGGAGTAGAATGGCCAAACCAATACCTACCCCTAAAGAAATTAAAATGATTGTGAGCAGTTGAGCATTCATAGTTTAGTTATTTACCTTTATGGTTGCCCCCAATCTAATTACTGTTAACTAATTCGAGACTTCGGCCATTTCAATCACGCGATCAGCATTATCTTTGACCAAAAAATTTAAAGGTTTATTGCGACGAACTTTATACTTTAAGCGTCGTGATTCCACCCGCATCAGAATTTGTTCTAAACAATCGTGATCAAAACAAACGTGACGATGACGATCCTTATAACCCGCATTTGCCCCAGCAACGATATGCAGTTGGGTATTTTTCTTTAACTGATACCATAAACCCTGGGGTTGATCTCCCAAAGAAGTATGAGCAGTAGTCGCAGCCGGATTACTAGACATATAAAATGGGTCAATCATATTATTGCCCATCGTCTGCTCATAATTGTAATAGTAATGGAGGGGAACATCGGCCGTGGGTAAATTTAAAAGTCCTTCATAAAATTGTCGGGCTGTCTCCAAATCTGTCACCATGATTGTATGAACTTTTGGGGCGCTAGTTAGAAACATCCACATGGCTAAAGCATAAGCGGCCAGGAGCATAACCATAATCCCCTGGGTGGACAGGAGAGTATCAAGGGGTAGGAAAGCGCCGAAGAAAAGATGATTTATCAACACTGATGTGATCCTATTGCCTAAGAATTTCTATCATTCCCTAATTATAATCACGACGCTGAAACTTAAGTGAACAGGATGGGGAGTAACCGAGTTCTGTACATTTGTATTAAAATGCTCCCTACCCAGTTTAAATACAGTACAATTTGCCTCAAATTCTCCCTATGGGATGAATAAATGATGAGATGATGACATTGCGGACGGAAATATGAGGAATTAGCGGAGATGAAAGCGTATATTAGAAATAGAGCCATCCCTAGAAAAGTGAGCTACTTTTATGAATTCTTTTGCGCTTCCCGTCTTTCTGCAATCAGGTTTAACCCTACTGGCATTTTTAGTGCTGGTTATCCTGATGGCCTAAATCTTAATCCGTCTGTGACTTCGATCGAGCAGGGGACGATCGATAGCGCAGACTAGATCTTGATAGACAGTTAGCATCTGTTCAGCGATCGCCGACCAACTATATTGATTTAAGACTAAATCCCTGGCATTTTTCCCTCGTTGTTGGCGAATTTCAGGATTAGTGATAGCCGTTGCCAAAGTATTAGTTAAATCCTCAAGCTGACAAGCTGTCACCCATCCCGCAGCCGCTGCTGCTACCGCAGGATGCAGATCCACCCGGTCGGAGATAACCACGGGAATTCCGGCAGCCATAGCTTCTGCCACTGCGATGCCAAAATTTTCATAGTAGGAAGGTAAAACAAATAAATCGGCCCTAGCGAGGAGGTTATTTTTTATTTCTCCGGTCACAAATCCGGTAATTGTTGTATTTTTCCCCAAGATTGACCGCTCGATCTGATTTTTAATCCGATTTTCGTACTCCCGATCCTGGGGATTGCCTCCTGCTAAGACAAAATGAAAATCTAGGCCCTTTGCTAACAACCTTTCTAAACTGGGCAGCAATAAATCTAGACCTTTTTTCGGGTCAAGACGGGACATATAGAGGATGATCGGTTTATTTTGGGGAAGATCAAAACCGTTTACCGGTAGAGCTTGTGGGTCAAAAAAATCTACCCCTAGGGGGATGACAATATCCTTAGTTTTTATCTTAAATCTTTCGGCGATTTGACACTCCTGCTGACTGGTAAAATGAACGGCCGCCGCCGCCGCTAAATTGGGTTTTTCCAGAAAATTGGCATATATTTGTTTAAGTTGCCGTTTTTTTTGCAAATCTGCCGGATCGAGGGTGCCTAGGGGACGGAGAATATAGGGCAGTTGACGGTAACGAGCGATCGAAGCTGATATACTGCTCACTGGCGAGAATAAGGCGTGAATATGGGCGATATCGTAATCTTTTGCCCTATTAGCCAACCAAGTAAACAGATCAAGAGAAAATTTATAGCGGCGAAAGGGAGAACAGCGAAAATAATAGATTTGATAGCCATTTTGACTAACAGAGACCCCTAAAGGCACATCTAGGGGTGTTTGTCCTGTGTCACCATTGGAATCGGTGGTAATAATAGTCACCTCTTGGCCTAGTTGCGCCAAGGCCGCTGACAAACCGAGTACCATTTGACTGGGGCCACCATAAACAAGGGAAATCGAAGGAACAATCTGAAGAATTTTCATCGAAAAATTGGGTCAGAAACCCCGTCGTTCTAGGTTGGCTTTACTGTTAAATACTAGCGCATTTGCACGATATATGCTAGAAAGTGCCACTTAGAGCGACTCTAAGACCAGAACAGAGTAAATCTGTTAAGGCAGCTGGGAAACCGCTCAAGAAACCCCAAGAGGATATCAAATTCAAAACGAATATCAAATTTAGATGCACAATAGCTTATCCCTCTGATTTACCAGTAATAGTTAGTAAAAGTATAGTCAAATATAGACAGACTGAATTCCATTTCAGAAATTCCCTTCACTTTTACTTCGAGAGATTAATTCTCCTTGGGTGAACTACGCACCTCTCTATCCCATAGCGGTTAAACGCATTTGGGAA
>NZ_JADBSA010000042.1:0-3878 GCF_020246945.1 Microcystis sp. M113S1
AAGTTAGTGAAAGCTGTTTGTAAATGTCTTAACCCTTGTTGCAAAGGTACACAACTAACTTCGTTTAGAAATTCTAATTCTTCTTGCTTTTTCCACTCGGTTAGCATTGAAGAAGTTTGAGCGTAGCCTACTCTTTCTTGCTTTTCGTACCAAGCTTGTGTTCGTTCGTGGAGAGCTTTATTGTAAACCAATCTTATACAGCCCAAAGTGCGCCGCAATAGCGACTCTTGTTCGGGTGTGGGGTAAAATCGAAACGAATAGGCTTTTTCCATGTCTCACATTTTAGCATATATCGTGTAAATGCGCTAATATTTAACAGTAAAGCCGTCGTAGAACGACGGGGTTTCAGACCCAAAATTTTCGATGATTGACGCTTTCGGGAAAAGGTCTCGCGGTAGCGGTAGGGTGGGTTAGACGGCGACAATCTAGGCGGTAAAGGGGATCTAACAATCCGTCGTAACCCACCATTTTAGCATTGGTAGGTGGCGCGTTATTTTTGGGGTGGCGCGTTACGCGATGCTAACGCGCCCTACGGTTCTGTAAAGGGGATCTAAGAATCCGTCGTAACCCACCGTTTGAGTCAATTCCCTACCGTCGTAGTCGGAACATCAGCCACTGCAATCCTAACAAGAGTAGATACAACGGTAGGAAGAGAATTGTTACAATAATGTTTATTAATTTTCCTATCCCTCTCTCAAAAAACTTAAAGAATTGAACAATGGCTAAAGACCGGCGGATCGAAATGGTCTCGGGATGATCGGTTCCTAATCTTTCTTCCCTGATCGATAATATCTCCTTGTACAGGGGTTCGGCTAATTTTAACTTTCCTTGCCCAATGTAGAGTAAGGCTAGATTTTCGAGAGTTTTGGCTACATGAGGATGGCGATCGCCCAGCGATTCTTTATTCAGGGCTAAAGCCTCCACGAGCAGGGGTTCAGCTAATTGGAACTTTCCTTGGGATTGGTAGAGAGCGGCTAGATTGTTGAGACTGACAGCTACATGAGGATGGCGCTCCCCTACCAGTTCTTTATTCAGGGCTAAAGCCTCCACGAGCAGGGGTTCGGCTAATTTGTACCTTCCTTGAGAATTGTAGAGACCCGCTAGATTGTTGAGACTGGAGGCTACATCGGGATGGCGCTCGCCCAGCAGTTCTTTGAACAGGGCTAAAGCCTCCTCGTGCAGGGGTTCGGCTAATTTGTACCTTCCTTGAGAATTGTAGAGAGCGGCTAGATTGTTGAGACTGACAGCTACAGAAGGATGGCGGTCGCCCAGCAGTTCTTTTCTCAGGGCTAAAGACTCCTCATGCAGAGGTTCGGCTAATTCGTACCTTCCTTGTAAACGGTAGAGTTCGGCTAGGGCGTTGAGACTGACAGCTACAGAAGGATGGCGCTCGCCCAGCAGTTCTTTAAACAGGGCTAAAGCCTCCACGAGCAGGGGTTCGGCTAATTCGTACCTTCCTTGGGATTGGTAGAGATAGGCTAGATTGTTGAGACTTTGGGCTACAAGGGGATGGCGCTCGCCCAGCAGTTCTTTATACAGGGTTAAAGTCTCCTCGTACAGGGGTTCGGCTAATTCGTACCTTCCTTGGGAATAGTAGAGAATGGCTAGATTGTTGAGACTGGAGGCTACATCAGGATGGCGATCGCCAAGACGACTTTTAACGACCTCGACACATTGTTCAAACCAAGGTTCCGCCGAAGTATAGTCGCCCTGTCCCTGGTAAAATCGGCCTAAACTCGTGAATATCCAGCCAATATCCTCGTCCTGAATCGATTTCTGTCGTTGTCGGAGGTAGGTTTGCCGGGGGGACTCTCCCGCGGGGGATTCGGCTAAATCCTCAGCGAGTGCTTCTAAATGGGGGATAAAGGGGGAAATGGCGGTAATTTGCTCTAGGGTGGGAGTTTGGGGGATGGTTTGCGCGATCGCCAGTAGGGTATTACTCACCACTGGTAGGAGGTCGAAGCGTTCTTGTTCAGCCAGTTGTTCTTTAAAAAACAGATGAATCAGCGAGTGAATGTTATAAACGCCTTTTTCCTGCCAGAATCCTAGCAAATGATAGCGATAGAGTTCCTTTTTGCCCTCATTGAGTTCCTTTTTCGTCTTAGCTAAGGGGGTACGGATTTCGTTCAACTCTTCGGCAATCGCAGTTACTTCCACCACTTCCCAGACAATCCCCCACGAGGCGAAAAGGGACAGTAATAGGGCTGTTTCTCGGCTATTGGCTGCTAATTTCTGCCAAGTGAGAGCAAACGCCGCCTTAACCCCTCTTTCGGCAGAATTTAAGGTTATTTGACTTCTCTGCAATGCGTCGTCATCCAGTCCCAACCGTTGCAATTGCTCGAAACAGTCCGCGAGGGAGAGATCGGGATCGTTGGCTAGGTATGCCCCCACCAATTCCAGCGCCAAAGGCAGGTATTCGAGCCATTTACACAGTTCTTCGGCAATTTTGGTCTGATTTGCTATCCTGCGGTCATTCTCTCCCAAAAGGCTTTTTAGTAGGGCTAGGGCGGCGGCTGGTTCCAGGACATCGAGAGGGAGAGTAGCGACGAGATTGGGGTCAAGATTCCGCATCCGCGTGGTAATCAGGACTCGGAAGGGATAAAAAGGCGGGATTGCGTCTTTTACGGCTTCCAGATTAGAAATATCGTCGAAAACCACCAAGATTTTTTCATCATCCTTGACAGCCACATCAGCGAGATACTGTCGCCAACAAGCTTGGATCTGTTCACCAACCGGACGACCGACCAACGGTTCGGGGACGGATATTCCTAGTTTGAGGAAATAGCTAAACAGATTTGGGCGTATATCGCCAATAGTTTCCACAATCCAGGGAATAGCTTTGTATTCCTCCCAATTCCGTCGGGCGTATTGGGTAGCCAGTTCCGTTTTCCCCACTCCTCCGATACCAGCGATCGCAGAAATAGCGACATTTTCCCCACTATCTAGCATCGCCTTCAGTTGGGTTAATTCCTTTTCCCGTCCCACAAAATGACGGGAACCACGATTAGGAATATCTTTCGCAGGAATTTGGTTAACCGGCTTCCCATCCGGCGAATTCTGTCAGTGGAAGTTAAAAACCGGATTGTGAATCGTTCCCTGATTGACAATCCCGACATTTTTCATTTGATTGATAATGTAGGGTTTCGTCTCATTTTCTCGCTTGATCTCTTCTGCGATCGCCCTTACTTCCTCATCTTCTTCGATAAGGGTGGCCATGACCTCAATCGCTTCGGGTAAAGCATCGGGTTCAATAGCGGCGGATTCGAGTTTTTTCAGGGTTTCCGGTGATTTAGAGCCAATAAGCTGCCTAAATCGCTCGATAGTTCCATCTAGGGTAATTTCTCCCACACGAGCTAACGCGCCGGTTATCACAATCGTAGCAATACTAGCAAGTAGAGTTAACGGTTCCATTGTGAGGTAGATTCGCATTATTTACATCGCCATTTTAGATCAGTTAATCCTCATTGCGAAGGGCAAATATGGTATAAGATTGCTTCGAGGGCTTTTTTTATGACAAAAATCGCTAATTTTCCCCAATAATGTCCTCTTGCAAGGATATTCATTTAATTTTTAAATAATCATAGTGCGATGCCGAAGGCACTGCGTAGCAGTACGCTGATATTATAGGTTGAGTTGAAGAACAAAAACCAACACAACCAACTGCTAACAAAAACGTTTGATTTTAATTAAGTTTTCTCAGAGGACAAAACCATGAAACCACTTATGATATTATGAGCTATGTAGCCGCTCAATATCCGCCAAATTCATTCGTGGTCTTTTCAACTTAATCAATGAGCAAATTAAGTAGGCGATCAATCTTCTGGTAATTTAGCTGATGAGGTAAACTAATGTTAGATTTTCACCTATCTGTTCAACCC
>NZ_JADBSA010000420.1:0-7705 GCF_020246945.1 Microcystis sp. M113S1
TACACATATATAGTTTTGTTTTTGACCACGATGACCATTTTTATTGATGTGGTCACTTTTACATTCTGGACATTTCATCGTTTTTTTCCTTCATTGAGTTTCTATCTATTTTGCCTTCTCATCTCTTTATCTGACAACGCCAAATTTGCCGAATTGATGGTTATTTTGGAGAGCATCCCCTTGATTTTACTCATCCTTGCCCGATACGGTCTGTTAGCTTGACAATTGATTGTTTTCGCGACGACCCCGGCGACTGTTCGAGTTTTGTCAGGGAGATTATGGTGGTGACCCTTGCTACGAAGCAGTCTTTTCTGACCAAGGTTGGGACGGTCTATCACTTCTCTCAATATACAAGGTTGGGTTGAGGTAACGAAACCCAACAAAGAGTAACCTTTGGGGTGGTTGGGTTTCGCTTTTTCAAGCGAATTGAGCTATTTTCGCCCCAGTCTTGTTTCCCTCAACCCACCCTACGAGGCGATGCGCTCTGCTACGCAGTGCCTTCGGCATCGCACTAACGTTGTTAGACCGTTCCTCACCCGATTAGCTTAAACTGTTCAATGACTGAATTACGACTATTCCACCCTCGATCGCATCAAGTTGCATCCGATAGCCGTAGAGTAAACTCATACCGACCAAAGGCTCTGTTTCGGCTGCGTTAACATCAATATACCGATATTCACCGTCCCAAATAACAAGACCACTGTAAACGTCAAAGATACAGGTACTTCCATCCCCTAATGTTCCCTCTTCACGGCTATACAACCGTAAGTTGAGGCTGTTGATTACTGTCAGAGGTAAGGTCAAAAAGCCTGTGAACCCTGTATCAATAACAGCATCAATTACCTGCCTCTGTTTACTTTCATTGCTTACGACTAACCGAAGCCTCGCCTCGCAGTTTTGATCAACAATTCCGTTCATCATAAAGTTAAAGCAGACGACCTACGCCAAAACGGTGAACGCCTTTATGCCCAATTCGGACACGCCAGATTTGAGCATCAGGGTTTCGTTCAAGCAATCGATTAGAAGCAGTTATTGTGTCATTGGCAAGCTCAAAAGCACCTGTTTCGATATCTATGGCTACAATCTTCCCATGATTGCCTTCCTCGACTTGGGGGCGCACCTGAGATTGATAAATCTCATTACCACGTCGAGCGAATTCTTCTTTGCTGTAGCGGAGTTGATTAACTGTCATTGGCCTGACCCCGTTGCAACTTTTGCCCCTCCATTTTAACCTAAACATTGGCAATCTTAGCTAACATTCCCCAACTGGGCCCACAAGAGCGGCATCGCACTTAGACTCACAACTTCAATCAATGTGCATGGTGCGTTCCCCAAAATCGATCGCTTAAGCGGTAGAAGTTGCCCTAGGAAACGCACCCTACAAGATTGCGATCGCACTAGGACTACAAGAGCGGCATCGCACTTAGACTCACAACTTCAATCAATGTGCATGGTGCGTTCCCCAAAAATCGATCGCTGGAGCGGTAGGAGCCACATTAGGGAACGCACCATACAAGATTGCGATCGCATCGCCTCGACTGCGATCGCACTACAATGCACAGCTGGCAAAGGATTAAACCGCCATCGCTACTACCGAATCACCACCTCATCATAAAGACGCTTTGATAGTGTAAGGAACACTGCTAATGCCATGCCATTTAGAAAAATTATCGCTGCAACATTGTGAAACCATAAACCTGAAAAAACACCTAAACCGATGCTTGTGCCTCCTATGAAAGACAAGAATAAATACACTTTTTGTTCTGAAACATACTCTTGAAGTTCTTGAGAATGTGAGAATGCTTCTACTAAGTTGAACTGAAAAAAGCTAAAAGGGTATAGAGCCATAGATGTAAAGAATACAGACTGAAAGAAACGTGGAAAGAACACTTCTGGTACTTTGAAGGTGACAAAAAACACTGCTGTAAAAGTGGCAGCAACTACAAAGTTAACTACATTGAAAATTTTTGACCTTATCAAATAGTTATTAACCAATAAGGTAAATGTTAAGGAGGCTAGGATCACGAAGTTGATTGAGCCAATCCATTGCCACGTTTGGAGTCTATGCTGAGTGTTCGTCTCCTCCCAAACTTTGGGATATAGTTCTCCAAACTTCTGGGCTTTTTGGTTTTGGCGCTCAACCAACTTATTAAACTGCCCTAAAATACTCTGCTGTGACTCGCTCGGTTGGTACGGTGTTTGTTGTTCAGCCATCACCCTCGCAGTATTATTGGCTTGATACCACAGAGATGTATAGACTGCAAGCCAGGTAGAATTATAAGCAACTATAGCTAAAATAGTGCAAACAAAAATTATAAACAGCTTTTTGTTTTTGAGGGGTATCGTATAATAAACGTAACGAGGACTTTTAGGTACAGATGATATACTCGGAGGTATTTTTAGGGCAGCTATCTGAGATATAATTTCATCTAGTTGTTGCTGAGACTCCTCAATCTTCTTCTTAAGTTCAAACTGATGTACTGGGCTAGAAGTTTTGTGAAACTCAAGCTGGAAGTGATGGAGCTTCTCGGATAATAGTTTTTCTTCTTCTTTCAAGTTTTTTAATTCAGTTTCTTTATCTGAAGGTGACATTTCTTATCTCCGAATAAGCCTTTTAAGTGCCATCCAAGTCTTATACATATACCCTTCTGTTTCTACTTCTAATTCATAAGAAGCTATCATAGGAATTAAAGGAATAACCACTTTAAGCTTACCAGAGGCTGTCTTCTCTTGCTTCAGTTTTAACTGAATATCTTGCAGAAGGTAAATCAGTTGAGAGGACAGATCGCTCTTAGGTATCGTGGATATAGATGAGATAGAAGACTCTATTTTCAACAGCTGACCGTTTGCCTCCTCTTCTGAAAAGTGAATTCTCTCCTCCGGATAAATCTGCCAGTACTCTGCTTCATAGCTACGAATACTTGGTAGGATTTCTTTCTTGATTCTTTGTTTCAACTCGAACTGAATGTTTGGGCTTGCAGAAGTAATTAACTCCTTTTGAAAAGCACTCAATTTTTCATATAGCAGCTCTAAAATCTCTTCTAGTTCATTAAGTCTGTAATCGTTCATTGGTTAACTCGTAAATAATGTTGACTTCAACAAGGTAAAACAGTCATCTTGCATAACTCTTTTTAATAACCAAGTATTAAAATTTTTAGGTAAATTCAGCAGTTGCCATGACACTAATTTTATCTTATCAGGATTATTCAGAAGGACTGTCTCACAGGTAACCCAGCAGCACAACTACACATTATACGGAAACTTTCTGTATAACACTCTCCAGAGTAACGATAGGGGTCAACTTCCTGCATATCACCCCGTTCTGTAACATAAAATACTCATTTGTCAATAGGTAGTAATATTTAATCTGCTTATACTTCGAGTTTTGGTCTGAAAATGGCCGCTCAATAGTCAAGCGATCGAGGGATGGGAATGACCACGAGCTTAGGGGATTAGGCAAGGGTGAACAACTTATCGGCAGGTTTCGAGAGGGCTAAAACCACAATCTGCCAGATTCCGGGCATCTCCGCAAGTCAGCTAAGACCGACTGACTCAGGAAAAAATCTTCAGAGCTATAACTAATAGCCGCTCGCCAATAACTGATCACTGAAAGAGGGCTAAACTAAAAAGGCGTGCTAAAATCAGCATATCTAGGGTCGCTTGTGTAGGTGATGGATAGGCTATGTTTGAAAGATTTACGGAAAAAGCCATTAAAGTAATCATGCTCGCCCAAGAAGAAGCTCGCCGCCTTGGCCATAACTTCGTGGGAACAGAGCAGATTTTACTAGGACTAATTGGAGAGGGAACGGGAGTTGCCGCCAAAGTCCTCAAGTCCATGGGTGTCAATCTCAAAGATGCGCGCGTGGAGGTGGAGAAAATCATCGGTCGCGGTTCCGGATTCGTAGCCGTGGAAATTCCCTTCACCCCCAGAGCCAAACGAGTTTTAGAACTCTCCCTCGAAGAGGCCCGTCAACTGGGCCATAACTATATTGGCACAGAACATCTCCTTTTAGGACTAATTCGCGAAGGGGAAGGTGTGGCCGCTAGGGTTCTGGAAAATCTCGGCGTGGATCTCTCGAAAGTTCGTACCCAAGTGATCAGAATGTTAGGGGAAACCGCCGAAGTGGCCGCAGGTTCATCTTCCCAAGGTCGCACTAAAACCCCCACTCTTGATGAATTCGGTTCCAATCTAACCCAAATGGCCAGCGAGGGTAAACTCGATCCCGTGGTCGGCCGACAAAAGGAAATCGAGCGCGTTATCCAAATTCTTGGCCGTCGTACCAAAAATAACCCAGTCCTGATTGGGGAACCGGGGGTCGGTAAAACAGCGATCGCAGAAGGATTGGCCCAACGCATCGCTAATAAGGATATTCCCGACATTCTCGAAGAAAAACGGGTTGTCACCCTCGATATCGGCTTGCTAGTGGCGGGAACCAAGTATCGCGGCGAATTTGAGGAACGCCTCAAAAAAATCATGGACGAAATTCGCCAAGCGGGTAACGTCGTCCTTGTGATCGATGAAGTTCATACTCTCATCGGTGCTGGGGCAGCCGAAGGGGCGATCGATGCGGCCAATATTCTCAAACCGGCTTTGGCCCGAGGAGAACTGCAATGTATCGGTGCGACGACCTTGGATGAGTACCGCAAACATATCGAACGGGATGCGGCTCTAGAAAGACGTTTTCAACCGGTTATGGTCGGTGAACCCTCCGTAGAAGAAACGATCGAAATTCTCTACGGTCTCCGGGAACGCTACGAACAGCACCACAAACTAAAAATCTTAGATGAGGCCCTGGAAGCGGCGGCGAAATTGTCCGATCGCTACATTAGCGATCGCTTCTTACCGGACAAGGCGATCGATTTAATCGATGAAGCTGGTTCGAGAGTGCGCTTGATTAATTCCCAATTGCCACCGGCAGCCAAGGAATTAGATAAAGAACTGCGGCAAATTCTCAAACAAAAAGATGATGCGGTGCGCGGTCAAGACTTCGAGAAAGCTGGGGAATTGCGCGATCGGGAAATGGAAATCAAAACCCAGATCCGTAATCTCGCTTCCACCAAAAAAGGCGAAGATGGCAACGACGAACCCTTTGTTGACGCGGAGGAAATCGCTCACATCGTCGCTTCTTGGACTGGGGTTCCCGTCAATAAACTGACCGAAACCGAATCCGAGAAACTGCTGCACATGGAAGATACCCTGCATCAGCGTCTCATCGGTCAAGAGGACGCAGTTAAAGCGGTGTCTCGTGCCATTCGTCGCGCTCGCGTCGGTCTGAAAAATCCCAACCGTCCCATTGCTTCCTTTATCTTCTCAGGTCCGACGGGGGTAGGTAAAACCGAGTTAACTAAAGCTCTGGCCGCTTATTTCTTTGGTTCGGAAGATGCGATGATCCGTCTCGATATGTCGGAATACATGGAACGGCACACGGTTTCTAAGTTAATCGGTTCACCTCCGGGTTATGTTGGTTACAACGAAGGGGGACAATTAACGGAAGCGGTGCGTCGTCGTCCTTATACGGTGGTGCTATTCGACGAAATCGAAAAAGCTCACCCCGATGTCTTCAATATGCTTCTGCAAATCCTTGAAGATGGACGTTTGACCGATGCTAAAGGTCGCACGGTGGACTTTAAAAATACCCTGTTGATCATGACCTCGAACATCGGTTCTAAAGTTATCGAGAAGGGTGGCGGCGGCTTAGGTTTCGAGTTTGATGATAATCAGGCCGAGGCCCAGTATAATCGCATTCGATCGCTGGTTAATGAGGAATTAAAACAATATTTCCGTCCGGAATTCCTCAACCGTCTCGATGAGATTATTGTCTTCCGTCAACTCAATAAGGAAGAAGTCAAGGAAATCGCCGAAATCCTGCTCAAGGATGTGTTTAAACGTCTGACAGAACAAAATATTACTTTGTCTGTTACTGATAAGTTTAAAGAACGCTTGATCGAGGAAGGTTATAATCCGGCCTACGGCGCTCGTCCCCTACGTCGTGCGATTATGCGTCTCTTGGAAGATGTTCTGGCTGAGGAAATTCTCTCCGGACGCGTGGGTGATGGTGATACTGCCATGGTCGATATCGATGAGGAAGGTAAGGTGAAAGTTATTTCGGGAGAAAGACGCGAGTTAATCGCTCCCGTGATCGAATAAATTCTAACTGGAATTAGTTAAATAAAAGGTGGGCTTTTTGCTCACCTTTTCTCGTAAAAATAGGAGAAAAAACTGTGATGAAAGTATGGGTTGTGGGTTGTGTATTATTGTTTTTATTGGTAGAATTTTATCAGTGGGCGAAGGGTTTTATTTTGCCTTTACCTCTCTATATTTTTGCGGGAGCTTTATTATCGATCACTTCTAATTATTATCAAGATATGAGCAATTTATTTGCTAGAAATGAACAGGTTTATCAAAGTGCCAGTTTAACTGATATTCCTCCTATTTTGACGGCAGAAACCGCAATTACCAGCCTAGAAGCGGCAGATCAGAAGATAGTAAAAAGCGGTGTCGCTGAATCAAGACATGAATACTAAATTGTGCCTCCTATCCACAAGTTACCTTAGTGCTAGGTTTTAAAAATTGCCGAGAGGACAATTGATACTTAAAATCAGCAACGCCCTATAACTTTTCAAACAGATCCTAAAAATAGATGATCATGAAAACAGTCACAAAAGTAGCTCTTATTGCCCTACTCTGGATAACAATAATCAATCCGTCCAACTTACCTCCAGATACCGATGTTAGACTAAGAATGGCCCATGCCCTGTGGACAGGAACTGAAGAAGTTTCTTTACCCCCAAATTATCGTCCTTCCTCTCGATTAGAGCCTGTTGGTGTTTTAGGAGTAGATGGAAAACGATATGAACATTATGATATGGGACAATCTTTATTAATGTTGCCCGCAGATTGGATTGGCACTCAACTCTCTAAAGTTTTTCCTAGTATTAAGCCTTATTTATTACGAGAATTTGCGGTTAGTTTTCTTGTAGTTATCCCTCTAAATGTATTAGTTGTTCTCTCTTGTTATTGGTTACTTAGACTATTTGATTTTCAGGAGAAAATTGCGGCATCTGCCAGCTTGATTTGGTTGCTAGGTACTACCGTTCTCCACTATGCACAAACTTTTCAACAAAATAATCCAGTCCCCCTTTGCGTGATTTTAGGTTATGCTTGTGCTTTAGCTTATATGGTTCTTCCGAACTTACACTGTAGAAAATTCCTCAAGCTCCCTCTCTGCCCAGCAATGCTCTAAAGTTGATAAATATCAATCTAACAAAAACTCAAAGCCTTAGTATACAAACTTTACAAGCATGAGTTGTTGATAGTTTTACATGACAGGTTCGGTAGAGCCGCTTATATTAAAACTAACAAAGTACCTTATGTTTTTTTGAGTGGATTGGCAATCGGAGCAGCTATTATCATTCGCTCGACAACTATCATTTATGCTCTAACAGTTTTTGGGTTTCTAATTAGCTGTCTAATTTATAAAAATTTCAAGCTGAATCAAATCTGTAAGACGGCCATACTCTGGAACTTCGGCTTATTTCCCTTCTTTTTTATGAGTAGATTATTTAATTAGGGTTTGCTGAATAAAGCTAAAAACCTTACAGGAAAAGGCTTTTAGCTAGATTGAGAGTCGCTCAGGTGCCCCTGAATCTGCTAAAATTACTCAAAACCCTTGCATCTTCTCTCCTTAGTACCAATGTATCGCAA
>NZ_JADBSA010000421.1:0-3601 GCF_020246945.1 Microcystis sp. M113S1
CTTGTTGCGCGCGACTTTTTACCCGGACAAGCTTTTCTGAACGGAACCCCCTAAGCCGAGTTTTCAAGGTGCTGTCCGCCCACTTGGTTTTCGAGACGGTCTTTTTAAGACTAACGTAAAGCCAACCTAGAACGGCGGGGTTTCCCACCCAAAATTTTCGATGAATTATGAATTATGAAGGAGTGGGAAGTGGGAAAGTGGGGAAGTGGGGAAGTGGGGAAGTGGGGAAGTGGGGAAGTGGGGAAGTGGGGAAGTGGGGAAGTGGGGGAATTTCAACTAAAACCCTAACACCCCCGCAACGCGCACGCAGTGACCACCCTAACACCCTAACACCCCAAAACCCCCCGCAACGCACACGCAGTGACCACCCTATCTCCTGACTCGGAGAATACTGACTCCTAACTCCTAACCCCAGGAAAAACTTTTTCAGCAAACCCTAACTAGCAATTAATTGCCGATTGCTATAAGAGAAATCGAGAGTCAGAAGTTAAATCTTAGGGCCAAATAGCTGCTAAATCTAACTCCCCACTCTCGATTTTAGGGATTATTTATGCTTCGTAGGGAGTGACACCAGAGAACTTAATTGTCGCTGGTTCGGGGTTTTTGCCGATATTGCGGTCTTTTTTGCCGAAAAATTCACGACCGGCGTTAACTTTTTCGGGGAAGACACCATCAGCAGGGTGGAGATACTGCACTTCACCACTGGGGTAAATCCGATAGATTTTGTAATCTTCGATTTTGGGCTTAAATTTCGTCCGCAATTGGGTACCAAGAGCGAGCGCCTGTTCTTTGCGGGCCAAATAGAGGAGATTTTCGCCTTCGTTCATGATAGCGGCGCCACCGGTGGGCATTTCAAAGACTTGTTCTTTGCTGCTTGTCCAGGTGATGGCGTATTTTTCTTCCAGATCGGCTTTGGCGAGTAAACCGCCCGTGCTGCCACCGAACTTAGGAGCTTTTCCAGAAAGTTCTGTCATAGGGTTTTGTTCTCTCTACAAAAATAAAGAAAAGGGGTTTTAGGGAATCCTATCACTGACACCCCCCCTCTCTAGTAGTCTTGTCAAGAACTGTAACATTATTTTGTACTAGACTATAGAACTAGGATTTACCGAAAAAGTTTTTCGTGGAGGCAGGGTGTGGGGTGTGGGGTTTTACCCATTTTCAGGGAAAAAGTGCCTAAATTTTCCCCCCGATCACTGCAAGGACTGGCACTTTTTGATTTTAAAAAAGCCTAAAGATATTATCCCACAAGGTTTTTAGATTTATTCAGCCAGATAGAACTAAGCTCTTGGCCGATCGCCAACTTGCCCAGGAATCGGCCGCCACTTTAATCGATCGCCCGTCGGGAAATTTGCCAACTTAAAAAAATTACCGGAATTAATCCCACTAAGACAATGGCCAGGGCCGGCGCCGCCGCTTCCACTAAACGTTCATCACTGGCGTATTGATAAACGCGCACCGCTAGGGTATCAAAATTAAAAGGTCTTAAGACCAAAGTAGCCGGTAATTCCTTCATCACATCGACAAAAACTAACATAGCCGCCGTCAATAATCCCCCCGACAAAAGAGGAATATGCACTTTAATTAAAGTGGCACCAGTGCCATAGCCAAGGCTGCGGGAAGCATCATCTAAACTAGGTTTAATTTTACTTAAACTCGATTCTAACGTGGAGAAAGCTACGGCTAAAAACCGGACAATATAGGCAAAAATCAGACAGAAAATCGTGCCGCTCAGAATTAAATTGATATTTAATCCTTGATTTAAAAAGTTATCTAATTTGCCGATAGGAATTAAAACCCCCACGGCAATAACAATGCCGGGGATAGCATAACCAGCGGCGGCAATCCGCACAGAACCCTTAATAGTTTTATTCGGATTAAGTCTTTCCCCGTAGGCGAGAATTAAAGCTAAAACTACCGCAATAATTGCGCTTAAACTAGCCAGAAAAAAACTGTTTAACGATAAACCAAGAAAGTCATTATTAAAAGTTTCTTGGGCATGATTAAAGGCTAGATAGGCCAGATAGAAAGCAGGGGCGATAAAACCAAGAAATACTGGTAAAAAACAGGCGATCATTGCCAAGAAACTACGAACAAATCCTAGTTCGTACTTAGTCGGTGACTGGAAACGATTGGTCATTTCATAGTAACGAGCTTGACGACGGGAGGATTGTTCGAGGAAAACTAAAACGAGGATAAATACCATTAAAACTGTTGATAACTGCCCCGCTGCTATGCGATCGCCCATACCGAACCAAGTATTATAAATCCCCGTGGTAAAAGCATTAATTCCGAAATACTGCACCGTACCAAAATCGTTAAGAGTTTCCATTAAAGCTAGGGCTAATCCCGCCATAATTGCCGGTCTTGCTAGGGGTAAAGCGACAGTAAAAAAACTGCGCCAAGGATTACATCCCAAGGAGCGACTTGCCTCCACCGTACAGACAGATTGCTCTAAAAAACCGACCCTTGCTAACAGATAAACGTAGGGATAAAGCACCAGTATTAACATCAGAATCCCCCCCCAGAGAGAACGGATATTAGGAAACCAATAATCCTCGACACTATTCCAACCGAAAACACTTCTTAAGAACGTCTGCACCGGACCAAAATAGTCCATCATATTGGTATAAGTATAGGCCAAGAGATAGGCAGGAGCGGCAAGGGGTAGTAATAATAACCATTGAAATTGTTGACAACCGGGAAATTGACACATCGTTGTTAACCAAGCTGTGCCGACACCGATGATTAAAACGCCGCTGCCCACCCCCCACATTAACCAAAAAGAATTAACTAGATAATCCCAGAGAACAGTTTCGATCAGATGTTGCCAGACTTGACTGGAATTAGTTAATAAACTACTGGCAACCGATAAAATCGGCAGGGACACAAGCAGGGCAATTAGTAAAACCGCAATTGTCCATCCCTGTCTAAAAAAAGAGCGAGATTTTTTCAGAAAAAACATTTTTAATAAGATTGTTAAAGCAATTTTTAAGGTGGGGGCAAATCCTAGGGACTGATAGAATAAAAAATGTCCGTGAGCGTTGTAGCTGTGACATACCCGACGATCTGACCAGAATCGATCGCCTGAAATAGTCGTTCTGCATCTTGGAAAAATAGCTCTCTCTGCAATAGAAAATCTAGGAGAACATTAGTATCAATTAAAACTCTCACTAAAGATATTTCTCCACCCGACGATCTTCCAACATGGCAGCTACTTCTTGGTCGGTTGGTGCAAGTTGGTCTGTTTTGAGTAAGCCACGCATCCGTTGAATTGCACCAGAACGATCAGGTCTAGCAATTGGGGTCTTCTGCAAGGACTCAATAATGGCGCTAACCAGATCAAGTCGATCGCTCGGTGATAGCTTAACCGCTTCTTCCTTTAGGTCTTGCAGTAACATAGACATTGCTTGGGGCTGAATATTCTGGAATTTATTAAAAATAATTATAACCTTGATTTATGAGGCTCTTCGTTACTCTTTATGCTAAATCAACAGACAAGATGCCAAGATAACATACTTCTAACCCAAAAATTCCGAAAGTTTCTAAAGCCATAGCCTCTTCGTTTTATTAGTTTAAGTTTATTGTTGATTCCCTCGACCAC
>NZ_JADBSA010000422.1:0-4349 GCF_020246945.1 Microcystis sp. M113S1
TACAATGGAAAAAGCGATAACCAAGCTAAAAACTGAACCTTGACAACAGATAGTAGGGGGTTTCGTTCAGAAAAGACTTCAAATTCGGCCTTGAACGAGTAAAACTTTCTAGGAAATAAGGTTGAACATTGGATTTTTTCAACTTGTTCAAAGTGGCCGGAGGGCATTCGGACACTCAAAACGGACGGGTCGAAAGTGTCAGACTTAAGCAATTAAGCGTTTTTCGGTGAAGCGTCAACCCCGTTCAGCGACCACCCTAAAAAAGTGGCGTGGTGAGGAATCGCCGTCCGTTTTACGGCGGCGAGGATGTCAAGTCTAACCAAGAATCGATTTTTACGTTCCCTCAAAAACCAGTGTATTCCTCCGTATTCAAGTCGATTTTAGCGATAATATCAGTCATTTTCGTTATGTTAGCAGTGATCGGCGGGCTAATGATGGTCAGTTTATCATTATGTTGGCCAGAACACAATATTTATCGATTACTCCTTGGCTTAGTAGAAGATTTTTTTAACCCCTTTGCTTGGATCAAAGTTCCCACGGTTGCTCATAGCTATCAATTATTATTACCCACGGTTATCCTGCTAATTTTTACGCAGTTAATCATTTTCTTGTCTCCGCGTCCGCAAGTTTGGTCAAGATTAGTCATTATTTCTATCACTCTAGCTATCACCCTGCGCTATCTAGTTTGGAGAATTCTGGCCACCTTAAATCTTTCCACCCCTCTCAATGGCTTTTTTAGTTTACTACTTCTAGGCATTGAGATGATAGTTTTAAGTAGTAGCATGATTCAGTTAGTTTTAGTCTTAACCACAAAAGATAGACGCAAAGAAGCTGATTTTTATAGCCAAGCGGTGAGCAATAAACAGTATTTACCCACGGTAGATATCCTGATTCCTACCTATAATGAGCCAGCCTTCATTTTAACAAGAACTATTATCGGTTGTCAAGCCCTTAATTATCCTCATAAAAATATTTATATTCTCGATGATACCCAGAGATCAGAAATTAATCAATTGGCAGAAAAATTAAATTGTCATTATCTGACTCGTGAGGATAGAAAAAATGCTAAAGCAGGTAATTTAAACCATGCTCTCAGACAAACTCAAGGGGAATTAGTGGTAGTTTTTGATGCAGATTTTATCCCTTGTAGTAACTTTCTAGAAAGAACTGTTGGCTGGTTTCAAAACCCGAAAATTGCCTTAGTGCAAACTCCCCAAAGCTTTTATAATGCCGATCCTATTGCCCATAACTTAGGTTTAGAAAATATCGTTACTCCCGACGAAGAATTATTTTATCGTCATATCCAACCAGCTAAAGATGGGGTGGGTAGTCCTGTCTGCGCTGGCACTTCTTTTATTGCGAGAAGAAAAGCATTAGAGGAAGTGGAATACTTTAATACAGAATCTATTAGTGAAGACTATTTTACTGGGATTGCTATCTCTGCCAAAGGTTATGAAGTTATTTACTTAAATGAAAAACTCAGCGCTGGTTTATCTGCCGAAAGTTTATCCGCTTATTTACGGCAAAGATTGCGCTGGGCCAGAGGAACTTTACAGGCCTTTTTTATCAAAGCTAATCCCCTAAAAATTGCGGGATTAACTCTACCCCAAAGATTAGCTCATCTGGAAGGAATATTATCCTGGTTTTCTCCCTTGGCTCGTTTATTTTCTCTGCTTATTCCTCTCCTTTATACCTTTGGATATATAATACCTTTTAACATTAGCATTGATGAGACAATCTATATCTTTTTACCCTACATGATGCTCCAGTTAGCCACTTATCACTGGTTAAATTCTCGCTCGCGCTCCATTATTTTTTCTGAGGTACTATCGATGATTATTTGTGTACCTACAGCCCTAACAGTTCTCCATGTTCTTTGGAAACCCTTTGACAAAGGATTTCAGGTGACACCGAAGGGAATTGCTCGTCAAAATTATCAATATAATTGGCGTTTATCCTACCCATTGCTGTTTTTTCTCACTATTACCTTAATTAGTATTTTCTTTAATTTACAGCAGCATAATTACCAAGAAAGTCCGCTAAATTTTGGCTTGATTTTGGCTATATATAACGTGGTTATTATCATGACTGCTTTAGTGGCTTTATTGGAAGCTCCCCTCACCCTAGAAACTCAATACCAATTGCTGGAATATCCTGTTAAATTGATAACAGAATCGGATATAATTATACAGGGCAATCTGAAAAAACTTTCGGAAATAGGTGCAGAAATTCACCTGAGGGAACCCATCTACTCAGAAAAATTACTCCTAGATATTTTAGGCGAAGATTTGCGCCTATCGGCTCATCTAGTCAATCTAGAAAAACGAGGAAAAATATGGCAAGCAACCCTTAAATTCCAGCCACTTACCCTATCAGACCAGAGAAAACTAATTACTTTTCTATTCTGTCGTCCCCAGCGCTGGCCGCTGAAAAATACGGCAGGAGAATTACAATCCCTTTGGTTGTTAATTATCAGCTTTTTTCGGGGGATAGGCTTGATTTGTCGGGCAATTCTGAATCGAAAAACAGCCCTTTAGTTAAGTCAAAAGTCGAAAATACTTATCGAAAAATTACTGGCTGATTATCCTATCAACTGGCCTTAGTCTGTGATTTTACTCACAGTGCTATTCTTGTATTATCACAGTTGTCACTTGACCAAAACTTGACAGTATTATAGTAAGAGTAACCATTCTTAGATGGACTGGCTTATGAACAATCGTTTATATCTTCACCTGATGGCTAATAAGGAAAAAGGGTTTGCCTTGCCTCTTGCCATGTTAATTGGACTTATCCTGATGGTGACAGGAATGACTATGATGATGCGCGCCCAAGGAGACCAATCGAAAGTAATTGCCCAAAGAGCCCGGGCTGGTAGTTTAAGAAGTTCCGAAGTGGGGCTGGCTCGCGTGCAGGATCTACTCAATAGTGTTCGAGTTATGGCGACGGTTGATAGTAATTGTACTGCCGGCGATTGTTGGCAGAACGCCCAAGTACCTACTGATAATCCCAGTACCGATTTACAAAGACATTTAAAAAAATTAGTCGATGCCGCCCCCTCCTGTAGTAATCCCAACAATGCTGATACCTTGAAGGCAAAAATCAATGAATTAAGAGGTTTGAGCGCAAATACATGGTTTGAGCTCGGTAATAATCGTTATTATCGCGTGGTTGGATACGATTATAGTATTGGGACTGGCAGGGGAGTTCTCACCCTCGAAGGACTTTCCCGCACCAGTGCCGCAACAGACCTAACTAACACTGCTATCAATAGAGATATTGACGACAATGCCGCCTCCCGTAACCGCGTGGTGGTAACTATCCCTATTCTTGATTTCCGTCCCCTCGCATTTAACCGCACCACGGTCCCAGCTTTATGGATAAGTGACGGAACGGCGGACGATGGTGCTACATTTGAAGGGGATGTAGTGGAGAACGTGGCGAGGCCAGAATGTAAGAATAAACAAGATAAGATTAAACAGCCCACCACCGACGCACCCAATCACCCCTACACAGCACAATTTGTCGGTGTGTTTTTCCCCAATTTACCGCCGATTCCCACCAACCTTCCCTCTGTTCAGAAAGATCTGGCACTTACCACTTCTCAAACTTTTCCCAGAACAGGAGACACACCCACTCCCCGCACGATTAACGGTCAAGGAGTACAGGTGTACGAGTATATCGTTAATAATATCAACTTGAGTGGTAGCGGTCAGATTACCATTACTCCGGGGCAACGGGTAGTTTTTTATGTTAGAGGTAATATTAACGGTGCCATCAAACACCATTGTGGTACTACGACTGGCTGTAAACCGGGCAATCTACAAATTTATGCCAATAATGAATTAAAGTCCACCGCGCCGCAAATTTGTCTGACAGGAAACGAAAAACTAGAAGCGTTTATCTTTGCTCCTGACTATTCCCTCGGTAAAACCGATACCGGTGCTTTCGTCGGCGCTGCCTGGGGTAAAAATTGGGGCCAAATTTCAGGCTGTCCCTCAAGTAGCGGTGCTGTAGCTGTGACTCAAAAGGTAGAATGGACTGAATTAATCCAAGACCTGAAACCCAAATTTCCCCAACTCGGTGAGATTGCCAATTGGTGTGAGGAACGCATCGATACCACGGGTACATCTGAGTGTGTACCCAAGCCCTGAAAAACTTGAATAGAGAAGGGGTAGATTCAGTCCATCCTTTTTTTAACTTATCGGGTTGTTGACATCCTCACCGCCGTAAACGGACGGTGATTCCCAAACCTCACGATTTAGGTTTCTGCTTCTTTCCCTTGCGGGGTTTCGCACCTGCCTTAACAGATTTACTCTGTTCTGGTCTTATGGTCGCTCTACAGACTGACA
>NZ_JADBSA010000423.1:0-9706 GCF_020246945.1 Microcystis sp. M113S1
GTGGTCAACTACCTAATTTTCAGGGAAAAAGTACCTGAATTTTCCCCCTGATCACTCCCATGCCTGGTACTTTTTGATTGACAAAAAGTCTAAAAGTCTTACCCAACAAGGTTTTTAGATTTATTCAGCAGACCCTAACTAAAGACTTGATCGGGATTAATTTGACGGCACAAGCTTTTAATTCCGGTTGCAGGGAAATCGGACAAGCGGCCGGATGGGTGAGACTATTAGCCTCAGCATTTTCTGCCCATAAAGCTCCCCAGTGCATCGGCACAAAGACACAATTAGGAGCAATTGCTTTGGTAATTAAAGCGGGAAAACGGGCAAAACCGCGACGAGAACGCACCTCCACCCATTCCCCCGCTTCTATGCCCAATTTTGCCGCATCTTTGGGGTGAATTTCCAGAAAAGGTGCGGGGTGCATTTTGACAATTTTCTCGATGCGGCCGGTGCGGGTTTGGGTGTGCCAGTGACCGTACAAACGCCCCACGGTCAACACTAGGGGATAATCATCGTCGGGGGGTTCCGCTAGACCTTTACTGTGGTAGGCGGCGAAAACAGCACGACCATCGGCAGTATTGAATTTACCATCGGTATAAAGGCGTTTTGCGGCTGTTTTTTCGCTTTTATCTTCATCTTTAACTAAATTCCCCAGTAATTCCCCGGAATTAGCGGTTTTAGGGGCGGAAATTTCATCGATGGAATCGGGCCACGGTCGGGGAGTCTCGGCCAGGCGATCATAATTAATCGCTGTCATATCACAAGGACGTTTATATGTCAACCGGATAAACTCGGAATGTACCTCGGCGGAATCCTTAAAATTAAATTGTGCCTGAAAACCCAAACGGCGACCAACTTCGGCGAAAATTTGCCAATCGGCCTGAGCTTGACCGACGGGAGGGCGAAAAGCTTTATTTAACGTCACCATGCGCTCAGAATTGGTCATTGTTCCCGTTTTTTCGCCCCATTGGGCCGCTGGCAGTAATAAATGGGCGTAGGCGCTGGTTTCTGTGGGATAGTAGGCATCCTGATAGATAGTAAAAGGTGATTTTAACAGGGCTGCCTTGGTACGTTCTAGATCAGGCATACTAACAGCCGGATTAGTGGCGGCAATCCAGAGAAGTTTGACATCTCCGGTCTCCAAACCAGTAATCATACTCCAAGCATCGCGACCGGGGACCGGAGAAATCCGACCGGCGGGTAAACCCCAAGCTTGTTCCACTTCGGCCCGGTGTTGGGGATTTTTGACGAAACGATAACCGGGCAGAAGATGGCAGAGTCCGCCGGCTTCCCGTCCTCCCATGGCGTTGGGTTGTCCCGTTAGGGAAAAAGGACCAGCCCCCGGTTTACCGATATTAGCCGTCATTAGGTGTAAATTGATTAAAGTGCGGGCTTTGGCCGTGCCTTCGCTAGATTGATTGATACCCATCGACCAGAGGGAAAGCACTCTTTCCGATTCGGCCCAGTAGCGGGCAGCCTGTTCTAAATGGTCGATGGGGATACCGCATTTAGGGGCGACTATTTCGGGGGGATAATGGCGGATAATTTCGGCGTATTTGCCGAAATCCCGGGTACATTTATCGATAAAATAGGTATCGATCGCACCCCAATCCAGTAACAGGTGGGCAATACCGTTAAATAGGTCAATATCGGTCCCCGGGTTAATGGCTAGGTGGAGATTAGCGGCCTCGGCGGTTTTAGTGCTGCGGGGATCGACGACGATTAATTTCGCTTCTTTGTTGCCTTTGAGATACTTGTGCAGACGGTTAAAGATGATGGGGTGACATTCGGCCGTATTTGTCCCCACCAGAAAGGCACAATCGGTTAATTCTAGGTCATCGTAACAGCAGGGGGGACCGTCGGAGCCAAAACTGTCAACGTAAGCGGCCACGGCCGAAGACATACAGAGACGGGAATTAGCATCAAAGTTATTGACTCCCAGACAGCCCTTGACCAGTTTTTGGGCGATGTAGTAATCTTCGGTGTGAAATTGTCCCGAACCGTATAGACAGATACTTTCCTTTTCCCCCTGAGCGATTAGAGTTTGCATCTGGTTAACGATGCGATCGAGGGCATCTTCCCAAGTGCAAGGACGAAATTGATCTTGGAGAGAATCGCGGATCATCGGGGTTTTGAGGCGATTTTTATCGATCGATTCCGCTACGGTGGCCCCTTTAACACAGATCATACCTTGACTGGAGGGGTGGGACTTGTCCCCGAAGACTTTCCATGCTTGTCCGGCCGACGCGCCGGGGGTGACTGTCAAACCACAACCTACTCCACAGTAAGGACATTGGGTTTTTGTAGATTCAGTCATAAGCAGTGGGTCTGATTGGTGGCGCTGTCTTTGGGCATACTAAGATAGTCCGCAGATTTTCTCGGCAAAATTGTAGTTATTAATACAATTTATTACAAGCCTTAGCTAAACTGCCATTTTCGAGATGCAAATCCCGCATTACAACTGGCTAGATAAAAAGCATACACTTGTTCTCGTGCCGAAAAAGAATCGGGATAGGATAATAGTAGTCTCTAGGGTGCGGAAAAAGTTTTCAGCCAGTCATGACCTACGAACCTCTACATCATAAGTATCGTCCCCAAACCTTTGCCGATTTGGTGGGACAATCAGCGATCACCACGACCTTGAGTAATGCCTTAATCAGTGAGCGAATCGCCCCTGCATACCTATTTACTGGACCCAGAGGCACGGGGAAAACCTCCTCGGCGCGAATTTTAGCCAAATCCCTCAACTGTCTGTCTAGTGACCATCCGACACCGATTCCCTGCGGTAAGTGTTCCGTCTGTCAGGCGATCGCCAATGGTTCCGCTTTAGACGTGATCGAAATTGATGCCGCTAGTAATACCGGTGTGGATAACATTCGGGAAATTATCGAGCGATCGCAATTTGCCCCCGTCCAATGTCGTTATAAAGTCTATGTCATCGATGAATGCCTGACTGGGGATAGCCTTGTTTTCACCGAAACGGGATTAATCCCCATTAATCATCCTGAGATTCTCGGAAAACGAGTTCTCAGTTACAACGAGAGCAGCGGAGAGTGGGAATATAAAAAAGTCCTGCGATGGCTAAACCGAGGCGTAAAAGCAACTTTAACCATTCAAACCAGAAATCGGACGATTAATTGCACTGGTAATCATTTGATTAGAACAGAAAAAGCATGGATACAAGCAAAAAATCTCAAAATCGGCGATCAGATTCTATCCCCTGTGAATGTGGCTGCGGGCAACTCATCTCTAAGTATGGAAGGGATGGACATAACCGACGTTTCGTTTCAGGGCATCAAAACTACGGCAATAGTAACGGAACAAGAGTCTATGACTTGGCCTCTATTTTGCAACAGGCTGAATCCATCAAGCCCTTTTGTCAGTGTGGCTGTGGGGAAAAACTGGAAATTCCCTTGTTTCTCCAACAAAAAGGCAGAGGGATCAAAAGTATTGAATCCTATTGGCAAAGACATCCTTACAAACAAGGACACGGTTTATGGGAAAAGCGAACCAAAAAATTACTGTTCCATCGAGAATCTTTGTCCTCAAACAGCCTCGGACTTATATACGGGACTTTACTCGGAGATGGAACTATCGATTACCCCAACCAAAACAGTCGATGGCCGAGAATACGCTGGAATCATGGCAGTAAACAACAAGAATGGCTTGAATACAAAGCCAGTCGTCTTCCAGAGTTACAAATTCAGTCACAAATCGTTGCCAACGGTGGATATGGAGAACTTTCAATCTATGCCCGCAGCGTTTGTCATCCCAGCCTTGGAGAAGTTTTCCAGATGGTCAGACCTCAAGGAGAACGAAAATTTGTTTCCCTCAATTGGCTGGAAAACATCACACCCGAAGGACTGGCTTGGTGGTATATGGATGACGGATCACTCAGTATCACCCCTCACGGAAGCCGTTTTATCCAATTACACACGGAAGGATATTCCCCCGCCGAAAATCAACTTATTGCCGATTGGCTCACTCAAAGAGGTTACGCTACAAAAAGCCTATCCTATACTCGACACAGTACGGGGAAGATCTATCATTACCTCAAAATGGGAGCATCGGCCACAGCCCGATGGATTGCCGATTTACAACCCTATGCAATCCCCTCAATGGCTTACAAATTTCGAGGAAGTGATAGGGATTCAAGAAGGTGACACAGAAAGCGTCTATGACCTAGAAGTGGAGGACAATCATAATTTTGTTGCCAATGGGTTATTAGTTCATAACTGCCATATGCTCAGTACGGCGGCCTTTAATGCTTTGCTGAAAACTCTGGAAGAACCGCCGGATCGAGTGATTTTTGTGCTTGCTACCACCGATCCTCAGCGTGTCTTGCCTACCATCATCTCCCGTTGTCAACGCTTTGATTATCGCCGTATTCCTCTCGATGCGATGGTGACACACCTGCAAAAAATCGCCCAAATAGAAGCGATCGATATTAACCTAGAAGCATTAACCCTTGTGGCTCAGATCGCTAACGGTGGTTTACGGGATGCGGAAAGTCTCCTCGATCAATTAAGTTTACTCGCAGGAACGATTACGGCCGAGCGAGTCTGGGATTTGGTCGGTGCAGTCCCCGAAAGAGACCTCTTAACCCTACTTAAACTCATTCATGGCAATATTCCCGATCAAGTTATCGAACAATGTCGCCATCTGATGAATCGCGGTAAGGAACCTTTAATCGTCTTGCAAAATCTAGCGGGATTCTATTTAAACCTACTTTTAGCCAAAACTGCCCCTAATCGTCCAGAAATGGTCGCTGTCACCGCTCCCACTTGGCAGGAATTATGTACGGAAGCGCGTAATTGGTCTTTAGAGGAAATTCTCCTCGGTCAACAACTTCTTAAAGACAGCGAAACGCAACTAAAAAACACGACTCAACCCCGTCTCTGGTTAGAAGTCACTCTATTAGGACTGTTACCGCAAGCACAGGTGATTCCTCTAGTTGCCACGGTAGCGCCTTCCCGTCCCCAAACCAGCACCGAGAGGCCCACTGAAGTAATCACAGCACCGGCACCGGTTAATGAACCGATAAAACCGGCGGTTATCACCCCGACAACTAGCGTCGCAGTGCCGAAAACTGAGGTTAAAACTGTTACCAGTGATGACAATCACGAACAAATTTGGCAGCAGGTTTTAGAAGTAATGGAACCCCCCACTACTCGCACTCTCCTACGTCAGCACGGTAGTCTTTTTAGTAGGTCAGAATCGAGCGCTTATTTGAGCATATCTTCGGAACAATTATTAAAAATGGCCCGGCTACGATTGACTAATATTGAGTCAGCTTTCGAGGTAGTTTTTCAGCGCCGGATTAAAGTCCATTTACAGGTAGGTTCCGCTACTGATGCCATGGCTGCGGAAGTTTCTCAATCCCCGGCGGCCAGGATGCCACCACCACCGGAAACCGCACCAACTCCACCAATAACCCCCGAAAATAAAGTTATGACCGTGGTGGATATTCCCCCAGTCAAAGAAGCAATTATCGAGAAAAATGACAAAACTCTTAGCACAGAACTGCCCCAAAAAATCTTAAATTTTGATTCATCTTTAGAGACATTAGATCAAGATGTCGATGTTAGTGAAATTTTGGCAGCCGCTCAAAAGTTAGCGAAATCTTTTGATGGTGAAGTGGTCAATATGGGTTATTCACTGCCAGAAAATTCGGCCGCAGAAACTAAAGTTAATAAGTCTCTGGAAAATATGACTATCGTGCGCGGGAGGCCTGATGTTAACGAAATTTTAGAGAGTTTGGAGGAGGACGAAGACCTTCCTTTTTAAAGCTATCTCAACGGCTTGTGCTAAACTTATAGGATATGCCACGTCTCAGGATTGGCTATTCTTGCTCAAATTCTAGCTACTAGACCTATGACACCCGAAACTAAGGCCAGAATCGATCAATTAGTCCAGAATAACAAAGTTATTGTGTTCATGAAGGGCAATAAATTAATGCCTCAGTGTGGTTTCTCGAATAACGTCGTACAAATTCTCAATATTCTGAGGGTTGACTACGAAACTGTCGATATTCTGCAAGATCAGGAGTTAAGACAAGGAGTTAAGGAGTATTCCGATTGGCCGACTATTCCCCAAGTCTATATCAACGGTGAGTTTATTGGCGGTTCCGACATTATGCTCGAACTCTATCAAAAGGGGGAACTACAACAAATAGTCGAGGTAGCCTTAGCTTCCTAAAAATTTTCTAGGTTAGGTTAGCTATCCTAACCTAGTTTAAACCTACCAAACAGTAATCAGTAATCAGTAATCAGTAATCAGTGAAAAGACGGCAATTTTCTACTTAGGGTTTGCTGAAAAAGTACGGGCGAAGCATTCGGGCAATAACCTATCGGTGAAACCGTAGATTTTCTATCCGAATGCTTCGCCCCTACAGGACGCGGAGTGATAACTGCTAACTGATAACAAATCCGTTTTTAATAGTGTGATTAACTCTCAAGTTATGAATTGTTTCTCCCTTCTCCCCACACCCTACACCCTACACCCCACTCTCCTATACCTTTTAAACAGGATTTAGTATCACTCCCCTTTAAAACTGTCCCTTGAATTCCTCTTTATCTTGTGCTATGAGGAAACTTTGTTGGGGGATACCGATGTGAATTCCCTTCTCCTCAAAAGCAATTTTTAGACGACGACGATACTCTCTTTCTATGTCCCATTGTCGTAATCTTTTGACGACAATTCTGAGCATAATTTCCATTCCTGTGTGAGAAACCCGACTAACACCAGCAACCTGCACGGGATTGATGATATCTTCTTGCCATTGTGGATCTACAGCCATATTTTCAGCGATGGCTGCCATTAAAGAGATCGCCAGATCTGCCTCGGTGTCATAGGCGACTTCGATGGTAAAATTGACCCGCGCCCAATCTTTACTGAGGTTGTGTGCGCTAATAATTTGGTTATGGGCAATAGTGATTAAACGTCCATCGGCAGCCCGCAATTGAGTCGCTCGCAAACTCAGATTTTCCACCAAACCAATAAACTCCTGAAACTGGATCATATCACCAACAGTGTATTGGTCTTCAAAGACAATCAGAAAACCGTTAATCCAATCTTTTAAAAGATCCTGAAAGGCAAAGGTGAGCAATGCTCCCACTAAACCGGCTCCTGTGAGTAAAAAGGCGAAAGAAAGACCCATCCAGGCAAAAAAAATCAAAATTCCCAGAAAAATAGCAATAAATGTGATAATTTCTCGCCAAACTTTTAATAAAGTTGGAGCGCGCAGAATCCTCCTTTCCAAATTTTCGGAAAAAACCGCTCCTTCCTCTACCCACTCCCGTAGCCGAGAATTAACGTAGAGATTAATCATATTGCTCACTGATGTCAGCAGCAACCAGATAATAAAAATCCGCAAAGGAATACGAATTATCCCGCGTCCTTCTAGCCTAGTTTCAGGAAATACATACAAAATCGCCGCTATTCCGCCAAACCAAAGCAGTATCAGTCCAATAAGAGCCAGTCTTTTCCAGAGAATATTTAACGTCAGTTGTCGCTGAATATCAGCCTGTTGACGGAAATTAGAGGAATCTTCCACAGAGGCTAAAATCGGTTCTTGGGAGCGATCTTTGGTGGAGGGGGAATTTATGGGTAAATTCCGATCAGATTGACTTTTAGCTTGTCTTTTGAGGAGATTGAAGCGATTTCTTAAACGTTTCTGCCACCAAATTAATAAACAGCTTAAGCAAACCATCCCGAAAATAATTATAGTGGCAGTCATTACCTGTTGCCGGCGAGCGGCGGGCTGACGTTCTTGCCAAGCTTGGAGCAAAGCTGTTTGGATGATTTTAACCCATCTGTCCGCTAAATCGGCAACCGAAGAAGAATCGATCAGGGCATCAATTTCTGTTACTGTCAGAATTACCTGTTGCGGTAAATTCTGGTTATCCCTGGCCACAATCACAGTTAAATTATTGAGGGTCGCCGGACTTACTTGCAAGGTTGTCGGATCGAAACCCCCATTGATAATATTATTTAAGCCTCTTTCAATGCGCCTAGCCCGTCTTTGTACTGGGGAGATTTCCTGGGCCGCTTCCACCCTAGAAGCGGTAAAATCTTGGGAGGCAATCTGAAATAAGGCAAATCCATCTAAATACACGGAAGCATATTCTATATCCCCGGCTACAAAAATCCTTGTCCCCGTGGGAGATGCAAATGGAACCAGAAAATTTTGGGCTAGGGATGGCAGGGAATTAAGAACAAATATACTAACCAAGAGGCAACCCGCCAATCCTTGAATGACCAGATTTAAAAATTTTCCCCGTTGCCGTCGTCCCATTACCCAAATTTCCTTTTTGATTAACAATGATCTTGACTCGCTTTCTCAGCTTATAGCAGTTATCTTAATGGTGAGATGCGAAGTTTTCGTTTTGGGGAGTCGGTCGTCCCTCTCCCTTCTCCCTTCTCCCTTCTCCCCAACCCCAACCCCCCACTGATAACTGATTACTGATAACTGAAATCCCCAACATTACTTAACTTCTCATGTCCAATATTTCCCCACAGTGGCGCGAGGAAATTACCTCTTTACCCCCTTGGTTACGGCGTTCGCTCGGTAAATCTAGCGAAATTTCCACGGTTCAGCGCATTATCAAACAAAGGAACATTCATACTATCTGCGAGGAGGGTCGCTGTCCCAATCGCGGCGAATGTTATGCCCAAGGTACGGCGACTTTTTTGTTGATGGGTCCCACCTGTACCCGCTCCTGTGCTTTTTGTCAAGTGGATAAGGGTCATGCACCCATGCCTCTCGATGTCGAGGAACCGCAAAAAGTGGCGGAAGCGGTGCAATTGTTAAATTTAAGTTACGTTGTCTTGACTTCTGTAGCCAGAGATGATATGGAAGACGGCGGAGCCAGTTGGTTTGTGCGGACGATGACAGCCATTCGCGAACTCAATCCCCACACTTTAATTGAAGTGTTAACCCCGGATTTTGCTGGGGGTAAGGGAAGTCAACAGCAACGGGTGGCGACGGTGGTAGGGGCAAAACCTGCCTGTTACAATCACAATATCGAGACGGTGCGCCGTTTGCAAGGGCCAGTTAGACGCGGTGCTAAATACGATCGCTCTTTGGCGGTTTTGCGTTATGTTAAGGAAATCGATCGGTCAATTCCGACGAAATCCGGCTTAATGGTCGGTCACGGTGAGACAAAAGAGGAAATTATCGAGACTTTGGCAGATTTACGGGCGATCGACTGCGATCGAGTTACTATTGGTCAATATATGCGTCCTTCTCTGGAACATTTGCTCGTACAGAAATATTGGACTCCCGCAGAATTTAGCGAGTTGGGAGAAATTGCCCAAAAAATGGGTTTTTCCCAGGTTAGATCCGGCCCCCTAGTCCGCAGTTCCTATCATGCGGGAGAGTAAATCAGTGATCAGTTATCAGTTATCAGTTATCAGTGATCAGTGATCAGTTATCAGTGATCAGTGATCAGTTATCAGTGATCACTGATCAGTTATCAGTGATCAGATGTAAGTTTTAAGTTAATTAGGGTTTGCTGAATAAATCTAAAAACCTTATCCAACAAGGTTTTTAGACTTTTTTGACATCAAAAAGTGCCGACCCTTGGAGTGATTGGGGGGAAAATTCAGGGACTTTTTCCCTGAAAATTAGGTAATTGACCACCTGAAAATGGGTAAAACCCCACACCCCACACCCCAACCCCCAACCCCCAACCCCCAACCCCCA
>NZ_JADBSA010000424.1:0-7495 GCF_020246945.1 Microcystis sp. M113S1
AAACAGCATTTTTATCATGTTGGTTCCACAGAAAAATTACGTCATCCGATCACCGAAGCGCTCATTACTAACTTTAACATTTCCTTGTTGCCAGAGCGAGGAACTGATTTGCAACAACTGTCATTATTCCCATCGACAGCAGAAAATGAGGGAGTGAGAACAGTCTAGAAGATGCCTAGTTGCTAATTCTCACTCCTTACTGTTTATCCTTGGCTTTGGCGCAGATGGTCATTAATTTGACGTTTACGCTTTTCTTGGGGGGTAGTGCTAGTAATTTCGCCAAAATCTTCACTACTCATGGAAAGATGGGACATTATCTTTCTTTTGCGCTCTTTAGCAGTTAATTCCGGTGAAGTAGTCACTGGAGGCGGCGCTGCCACCGGTTGCGCTGCCAGCGGGGGAGTTTCCACAATTGGCAGCGGTTTTTTGGGAATATAGTCAGCACCACTGGTGCTTCTGGAGAGATGATCGAGAATGCGACGTTTGCGATCGTCAGTAGCCATAAAAATCTTTGCCAGTCTAGTGTGAACTTTTGTAACTATCACCTATTGTCAAACATCCCTATCACCTTGAGAAGTCAAGGGAGATTTTATTTTCAGCGATTGAAGACATAAGTAGTCGTGCAAAATTAATTTCCTAGTTGAGACAGGAGACTCCGAGACAGGAGACAGGATACGGGAGACGGGATACAGCTATTAGGGATCGGATTTGAGTTTTCAGTTCTCTGTTTGCTCACCACCGCAGAAGTCTGACGGAGTAGTGGCTTAGATGTGTAATTAATTGTGCTTAGATACTTATAAAACTTGCGATCGCATTTATCTGGCCGTGGAACTGGGGGTCTTCTCGCCCAAGGTGATAAGATAAAAAACTAAGTCTTTGAAAATATGACAAAGGATTTATCTATCATGACACCCTCTTTAGCTAACTTTCTCTGGAGCCTTGTTTTAGGTGCGGTTATCGTCCTGATTCCTGCCACTATCGGTTTGATTTTCATTAGTCAATACGACAAGATCAAACGGACTTAATTTAATCTAACTCTAAATGCCCAGACGGATCCGTCTGGGCATTTTAGCTAATTTTGGAACTGGCAAGAGCGATCGCCCCGACTACCCGATATCCCTCCGTTTGTAAAACCTGCACAGCTTCCTCGATCGTGGTTCCCGTGGTATAAATATCATCAATTAAGAGAATCGGCACTGATTTCGGTAAATTTTTCCCCAGTTGAAAAGCCGCTTGCATCGTCTTTTTTCTCTCCTCGGCTGCCAGACTAAATAAGGCTGCCGTGTTCTTAATCCGAATTAATCCGCGACTAGCCAGAGGATAACCGGTTAAACGACAAAAACCCTCGCCAATAGCTTCTGCTTGATTAAAACCCCTTTCCTTTAACCTTTCTGGGTGGAGAGGGATAGGAATCACCGTCAAGCGTTTATCGGTGAGGGGAGGACGAAGCAGCCAAGTTTCCCCCATGCAACTGCCTAGCAAAGAGCCGAGAGCGGGATGGCGATCGTATTTCATTTTAGCGATCGCCTGTTTTAATTTACCTTCATAGCGTCCCCAGATAAACAGGGGAATAGAACCACGCCAGAGAAAAAGCGGGTTATTCTGACGATAGGACTGTAATTGTCGCCCACAATCACGGCAAAGCTCTCGCTCGCTCTGCCGTTGACAAAGAGGACAGGGAGACTTAAGAAATAAAGCGAGAAAAGGTTCGAGCATGGGAAGCAAAAGTTTTAGCTAGATCCTGATTTCCGTCGTCAAAAACGGTCAAATAATGGGGATTACTCCGCTCGATCGAAAGACTGATTCCTTGCGCTCCTTCGGACTCTAGATCTTGTAGATAACCCCCCTGATGCTGTTGTGCTTCCTCAAAAGAAGCAAAGGGACCAAAATAGTAAATACAGTGGGGGGAAAGGGAGGTAATTTTCAGCCACCAAGGGGTATTATCGTCAGAAATTTTCTTTGTCTCCAAGAAAGATAAAATCATGTTCTGGTAGTGATAGGGTACAGGGATTGCGGGAATCAAGGATAGGTTTTGAGGAACTTTGCCCCCATAATTCCCATTTGCTGGCCAAAAAATACAGCTTTTGGCCAAAGAGAGTCTTTTTATCGTATTAGAGTAACAAGGGGATCGGTCGCAAAATCGAAAGAGATTCTAAAAATTCCCCTCAGCCAAGGGGAAGCGGATCGAGATAGGATAGTAAAAAGTTTTTTTTTAGAAAGCTAAGGGGATCAGATAACTATGAGCCAGATCACAGACACAGATAAGAGTCTTGAGGCGATGAAGAATTTTGCCGAACAGTACGCTAGACGTACAAATACTTACTTCTGTAGCGATCTCTCGGTGACAGCCGTAGTAATTGAGGGATTAGCGCGTCATAAGGACGAATTAGGCGCTCCTTTATGTCCCTGTCGTCACTACGAAGACAAAGAAGCGGAGGTAAAAAATACTTTCTGGAATTGTCCCTGTGTACCGATGCGGGAACGGAAAGAATGTCACTGTATGCTATTTATTACCCCCGATAACGAGTTTGCTGGGGAAGAACAGATAATTTCCCTCGACTATATCCAAGAAGTCCGCGAATCGATGAAGGGGCATTAGTTTAGGGTAATGACAGCCACCGCTTTTGGCCAAGGAATCGACGAATTTAATCGCCAGCAATTCTATGCTTGTCATGATACCCTAGAGGCTTTGTGGATGGAGTCCGCAGAGCCAGAAAAAACCTTTTATCAAGGCATTTTGCAGATTGCTGTCGCTTGTTACCATCTGGAAAATAATAACTGGCGCGGAGCGGTAATCCTTTTGGGAGAAGGGGTGAGACGTTTACAACACTATCAACCCGATTATGAGGGGATCAACGTGACGCACTTGGTCGGGGAGAGTTTGGATCTATTAAACTTTTTACAGAATCTCGATCCCCAAGCTTTACCGGCAGTGCTAGAAGCGATGAAAAGCAATCAGGAACATCCTCACCCCCACCTCGATCGATCTATATGTTCTCTGCCGAAAATCCTCAAAAGTCATCCTGTCCTCTAAAAAGCTAGATTAGTTAGTCAATACAATTACATCTAAGTAGGGTTTGCTGAATAAATCTAAAAACCTTGTTGGGTAAGACTTTTAGACTTTTTTTACCTCAAAAAGTGCCAACCATTGGAGTGGTCGGGGGGAAAATTCAGGTACTTTTTCCCTGAAAATTAGGTAATTGACCCCCTCAAAATCGGTAAAACCCTACACCCTACACCTCAACCCCCAACCCCCAACCCCCAACCCCCAACCCCCAACCCCCAACCCCCAACCCCCACCGAAAAACTTTTTCAGCAGACCCTAAGTAGGTGGGTGTTAAAAATTGTCAGCACCCCCCTTATCAAGGGGGGTTTAAGGGGGGATCAAAGACAAAATCTATCTTCAATTTAATTGAAACCATTTACTTATAGGCGACATTTCTATGAGAGCAAGATACACAAAAATCAGAGGATGGCTAGTTTCCCTCGTTTCTACTAGCTTAATCATGGGATTGGGCAATTCTCCCCTAGTCAAAGCACAGCAGAACATTGTACCCGGTAATGCCATGACAGTGCGATCGGATATTCAAGAGGCAAACTCAAAAACGGGGGTAATTACTGCGAGGGGTAACGTACAAGTGTTCTATCCTGCCCGCAAAATGCAGGCCACTTCCGCCCAAGCTCAGTATTTTAGCCGCGAACGTCGTTTAGTGATGACGGGTAACGTTTACGTTTTGCAGGAAGGCAACAGTATCCGCGCCGAAACGATGACTTATCTAGTCGATGAGGGCAGATTTATCGCTACTCCCCAAACCAGTCAGCAGGTGGAGTCAATTTATTTAGTCAAAGATAACGAAACTTCCCCCCAACCGGCTGCTTCTCCGACACCCGCACCCATACCTTCCCCTTCCCTCCCCGCTGCCCCAATTATTAACCCGCAGTGATTGGGAGTCAGTAGTCTCCGAGACAGAATTCAGGAGTCAGCTTTTTTTCTCCCCACTTCCCCACTTCCCCATCCCCCAACCCCCGATAAAGATGACTTTAGTATTAGAAAATATCCATAAATCCTACGGTAAAAGGCTCGTAGTTAACCGGGTGAGTATTACTGTGGCCCCGGGAGAAATTGTCGGGTTATTAGGACCAAATGGTGCGGGGAAAACCACAACTTTTTATATCGCCACGGGATTAATTAAACCGAATCAAGGGCGCGTTTGGCTCGATCAAAAAGAAATTACCAAATTACCCCTTAATCAAAGGGCGCGTCTGGGTATTGGCTATCTGACGCAGCAGGCCAGTATTTTTCGTTATTTAACTGTATCAGAAAATATTCAGTTAGCCCTAGAACAGTCGGGGGTTCCCTTTTCCCAACGGGCAAATCGTCTCTATGATTTATTAAAAGAATTTCGCCTCGATAAGATTGTTCGCACTAAAGGAGCCTACGTTTCCGGAGGAGAAAGAAGAAGGACAGAATTAGCTCGCGCTTTAGCGGTGGGAGTCAACGGACCAAGATTTTTATTATTAGATGAACCTTTCGCTGGGGTGGATCCGATCGCTGTGTCCGAGATTCAAGCGATGATCGCCGGTTTAAGGGATCGTCAGATGGGAATTTTAATTACTGATCACAATGTGCGAGAAACTTTGGCTATCACTAATCGGGCTTATATTATGCGCGAAGGGCAGATTTTAGCGGCGGGAAGTGGCGAAGAACTTTATAATAATCCTCTGGTGCGTCAGTATTATTTGGGTGATAATTTTTTCCGATAATTGTTATTAATAAAAAAAATCGCTGCATTATATCATGAAAGTTAGCAATTGGCAAGGAAATTTAAGTAGAATACCCGGATTTAGCATCTTAGACCGCTATATTTTTGTCGAGTTATTATTGCCCTTTTTATTTGGTATGGGTTTATTCACTTCTTTGGGAGTGGCGATCGGTACTTTATTTGATTTAGTGCGACGGATTACTGAATCGGGTTTACCTTTTACTTTGGCCTTAAAAATTCTCTTATTAAAAATGCCAGAGTTTATCGTTTTAGCCTTTCCCATGTCGATACTTTTAGCGGCTTTAATGGCCTACAGTCGTTTAGCCAGTGATAGCGAATTAATTGCTTTGAAAAGTATTGGAATTAGTGTTTATCGCCTCATAATTCCCGCCATTGTGCTAAGTTTAATAGTGACGGGATTAACCTACGTTTTTAATGATTATGTGGCTCCGGCTGCCAGTTATGAAGCTAATGCTACCATGACCAAAGCTCTGCGACCAAATCGCAAATCTTTTATTGAAGATAATATTATTTATCCTGAATACGGCAAAGTGCGGCCACCGGATGGAGGGGAAGCGCAAACGGTATTAAGAAGGTTATTTTATGCTGAAAGATTTAACGGTCAAGAAATGCTAGGTTTAACCATTCTCGATCGCACCCAGCCGGAAGTTAATCAAATTATTACCTCAGAATCAGCTTCTTGGAATATTGAAAAAAATATTTGGGATTTTTATAACGGCACAATTTATCTAATTGATCCTAAGGGTTCCTATCGTAATATTGTACGATTTCAACATCAACAATTAGCCCTACCTCGTACCCCTTTAGATTTAGCTTTTCGGGGCCGAGATGGTTCAGAAATGACCCTAAGACAAGCGCGGGAATATCTAGGAATACTGCAATTAAGCGGCAATCCTACCAAAATTAGAAAACTACAGGTTCAAATCGAGCAGAAAATATCTTTACCCTTTGTTTGTTTAGTTTTTGGGATGATTGGGGCAGCTTTGGGATTACGTCCGCAAAATGCTAATAAAGCCACCAGTTTCGGTATTTGTATCGTCCTAATTTTCTCCTATTATCTCCTATCTTTTGTCACCAGTTCCTTAGGCATTGGCGGAGTTTTAACCCCCTTGATGGCCGCTTGGTTGCCCAATATTTTAGGATTAACTGCCGGGGGAATTTTGTTACTTCAATCGGCTAAGTAATCGAGGGTTAGCGGTGGGAATAAAAATTGATAATCATCAAATTTCTAAGGCTAATTTGTATAAACGACTGCGGGATAAATTAGTAACTTGTGCTAATTGTCTGCTGGCTTGCGATCGATTAACTCCTCCTTCGATAATCTGTTTTAATTCCCGTTTTAATTCCTCGTCGGATAATTGGATAGTATCGAACCGATTGTTGCCCATAACTACGATCGTAAATTCTCCTTTAGGAGTTTTATTCGCCAGATATAAATTAATCGCCTCGGCGACAGTTCCTCGCCAAATTTCTTCGTAAAGCTTGGTTAATTCCCGACCTAAAACTATCTTTCTCGTTGGGCCGAAAGTTTCTCGTAAATCCTCCAAAGTCTTAATAAGTTTGTGAGGAGCTTCATAAAAAACCATCGTTCTCGTTTCAGTTTTTAAACTCTCTAAGCGCTCTTGTCTCAGCTTTTCCTTACCCGGAAGAAATCCTTCAAAACAGAATCTTTCCGTGGGTAATCCCGACACCGCTAAAGCAGTAATTACCGCCGTTACTCCGGGGATGGGAACCACTTCGATCTTAGCTTCTATACAAGCTTTAATTAACTCATAACCTGGGTCAGAAATCCCCGGCATTCCTGCATCAGTAACCAAAGCGATATCCTGACCTTGGCTGAGAATATTTAATAACTCATCGAGACGGGAAAGGCGATTATGTTCGTGGTAACTAATTTGAGGGGTTGGAATATCAAAATGCTGTAATAATTTCCCTGTGTGTCTGGTATCTTCGGCAGCAATTAGAGCGACTTTTTTGAGAGTTGCCAAGGCCCGCAAAGTCAGATCGTCTAAATTGCCGATCGGCGTTCCCACCACATACAATTTACCGAGATTATTCATAAATTGGCTAAAAATAGGCTATTTAGTCGTATTTTCAGTGATAAGTCAACAGTAACCAGTAAACAGTGAAAAGACAGCAGAAAACTGTCCTTTAATATTCTCTTCTCCCACTGATAACCGATCACTGATAAGACTGTCCACTAAAAACTCACATCTGATCACTGCTCACTGATAACTGATAACTGACGACTGATAACCGATCGCTTTTCTCTGTTCAGGGATCACTCAAATAGGGTAAAGTAGGTCAAGGTATGCTCACCCCTGTCAATGCAGTAATCTAGTCTAAGGAGAACGTCTTAGTAATGTTAACCCTAAAAATAGCCGTTTATATCGTTGTTTCCTTCTTTGTCTTACTTTTTATCTTTGGCTTCCTTTCTGGCGATCCTACCCGTAACCCCGGACGCAAAGACTTTGAGTAGAAGACAATTATCAAACTGGTTCTAGGGTAGAGGCACAGGGAACAAGTTATCGAACTTCCCCTGTCTCCCTAGAAATAATGATCGTGGTAGTATCATCGGAAATTTTGGGTCTGAAACCCCGCCGTTCTAGGTTGGCTTTACGTTAGAATTAAAAGGCCAGTCTCGAAAACCAAGTGGACGGCGCAGCACCTTGAAAACTCGGCTTAGGGGGTTCCGACCAGAAAAGCTTGGC
>NZ_JADBSA010000425.1:0-3001 GCF_020246945.1 Microcystis sp. M113S1
AGTAGGGGGTTTCGTTCAGAAAAGACTTCAAATTCGGCCTTGAACGAGTAAAACTTTCTAGGAAATAAGGTGGAACATGAGATTTTTTCGACTTGTTCAAAGTGGCCGTCCGGCATTCGGACACTCAAAATGGACGGGTCGAAAGTGTCAGACTTAAGCAATTAAGCGTTTTTCGCTATCTGCGTCAACCCCATTGACGCGACCACCCTAAAAAAGTGGCGTGGTGAGGAATCGCCGTCCGTTTTACGGCGGCGAGGATGTCAATAGTCTGGTCAATTCTGGTCAAAAGTTGGTCTATCCTTTTCGCAACTATCTTAACTATCTTCAGGACAAATACTCTGATTTACAGACGGGTAAGATCGCCGATTATATTCCTGAATTAGCCCTAGCAGCTCCACAATGGTTTGGTATTTCGGTAATTACCACTGACGTTGACGCTCCCCGCTCCCTGCTCCGGCGCTCATAGACAGTCTTAACCAGTAATTTACTGTGATAGCTGTCCCCCGCAAGAGCGCCTACCGGCCCTGGGAAATTAATTTGGCCAGAGGTCTGTGGAAAAAATTTCGTAAACCTCTTGACAAAAGCAGCGGGTTGTGTGTAATATAAATATCGTGTGAGGAGTATAAGTTCAGCATAAGAAAAACCTTTGGGGTCGAAACACGGCAAGACTCCCAGAGGTTCTTCTTTTTCACTTCCTTATTTGCTCAAAGTCAGCAATAAAATCAGGTTTTGCCCGATCGCTAGTTTTTTCTCAAGTTATCCCTTCTAGGTCTGTTTTTGCTTGCCAAGAGCAACAGTCCAAAATTTTTGCCGAAGAAACTGCACAAGAGAAGTGTAATTCCTCGTAAAATTGGGAATTAAGTACAAGGGCAATCCTATGGCAGATAAAAATAACGGTAACGGTGGCTTATTCGTCGTCGGGGTTTTAGTGGGCAGTGCGATCGGGGCAGTGGCGGGTTTATTAGTAGCGCCGAGATCTGGAAAAGAAACCCGTCGAATTCTGCAAAAATCCGCGCGGGCTTTGCCAGAATTAGCCGAAGATCTGACCACGACGGTGCAATTGCAGGCCGATCGCCTATCGGAATCGGCCCGGCGTAATTGGGATGATACTTTAATTAGATTAAAAGAGGCGGTGACAGCCGGAATCGAAGCTAGTCAAAGTCTAGCCACGGACAATCCTTTCCCCGACTCTGAAGAATCCCCCCAAGGCGATAATCATCCCTCGAATGAGCATTAAATGACCGAACCTATTTTCTGGCTAGGATGTTCTTTACTGCTAGTCGCCGTTAGTTTAACGGCGGTTTTCATCGCTGCTTTGCCTGCCCTGCAAGAGTTAGCCCGGGCTGCCCGCAGTGCCGAAAAATTGTTTGATACCCTCCATCGGGAATTTCCCCCGACTCTAGAAGCAATTCGCCTGACAGGGGCAGAAATCAGCGAATTAACCGAAAATATCGATGAAGGGGTTAAAAGTACCCGCCAAGTTGTCCAGGGAGTTGATCGCAGTCTCGGTAGTGCTAAAGCTGGTCTTAGCAAGCTCGATCGTGGCAGCCGTCGCCTCTTGATCGGTTTTAAAGTCGCTTGGAATACTTGGAAACGCAGTTAAGCAGATGGGGAAGTGGGAGGCTTTTTTCAGTGATCAGTAAACAGTAACCAGTGAACTGAAAACTCACATCTGATAACTGATGACTGATGACTGATGACTGATAACTGGGTGACTAAAGTTGAGAATTCCCTTAAGATAAAGTAAATAAGTGTAAAGAAACTGAAAGTTAGCCTACACCCGTGCTTAAAAAATTCTCATTGTCTGGAAGTGCTATGCTCAATCGTTTTTGCCGAGGAATCTCGATCGCTCTTGTCATTGCTGTCATTAGCTGTCTGGGTTGGATTATCTCACCGGATCAAGCTCTAGCGGTGAATAATCCCGAATTACTGCCCAATCAAGCCACTCCGATCGTTGATTTAGCCAATTATCTACCCGCAAAACAGGAAGAAGCATTGATCCGAGATATCGAGACATTTCAAGGGGAAACGGGCTGGAAAATGCGAGTTTTAACCCAATATGACCGCAGCCCCGGCCGGGCAGTGATTAATTTCTGGGGATTGGATGATAAAAGTATTCTCTTAGTGGCCGATGGTCGGGGCGGTAATTTACTATCTTTTAGTATTGGCGATGCCGTCTATGAATTTTTACCCCGCACTTTTTGGATCGAATTACAGGCCCGTTTCGGTAATATGTATTTTGTCCGGGAAAATGGCGAGAATAATGCGATCGTACAATCTTTAGACACGGTAAAAGGCTGTTTAGTTAAAGGTGGTTGTGCGGTAGTCCCCGGCCTACCGAAGGAACAGTGGATTTTAACTTTAATTACCTCAATTGTCGGCGGTTTAGTCTTCGGTTTTGCCGGTATTCCTCGCAAAGAAGGACAGGTTTTCGCTTGGCAATGGGTTTTAATTGTCTCTCCCCTCTGGTTTATCCTCTTTGTTGCTTTTGGCATCGGACCAGTGGTTACTCGCACTGCTGAATTACTGCCCCTTTTCCGCAATTTAATCGGTTTTGCCCTCGGAGTTTTAGTCGCCTATCTTTCCCCTCGTTTTAATTCCCTCAACGCCTCAAAAACCTAAGAATTATGGGCTTTTCAGTGATCAGTAATCAGTAATCAGTAATCAGTAATCAGTGAAAAGAAAGTACCGAAGTTTTCACCTAAGCTCTATTGGATTTAAACTGCGTATTGGATATTTTAGTACAAATCCTCAAACTCCCGCTCCCTGCTCCCTTTTTCAGTGATCAGTAATCAGTAAACAGTAAACAGTGAAAAGAAAGTAGGGAGGTTTTCAGCTATAACTGATAGCTGACGGCAGCCCTTCATCGAAAATTTTGGGTCTGAAACCCCGTCGTTCTACGACGGCTTTACTGTTAAATATTAACACATTTACGAAATATATGCTAAAATGCTCCCCATGGAAAAAGCCTATTGGTTTCGATTTTACCCCACACCCGAAC
>NZ_JADBSA010000426.1:0-11913 GCF_020246945.1 Microcystis sp. M113S1
AACCCTTATATAGAAAGGCATTTAGCGATTTTTGTCAATTGTTTTTGATCTAGAGCGAACTAATCAATTAAGTCTCTTACCAGATAAGGATTTAGTCGATTTATGCCCCCCTATCGAACCATACCAAGTAACGAAGAACCGTTTTTTTGTCTGTAATTCTTGCTCGATATCTCGCCATAATTTTTCGGTTCCTTTGAGGACATTTCCCCAAAATCCCGCATAACAGTAGGGAATCGCCCGATTTTTGCGTTTACATTCTTCTTCAATTAGTTTAATTAATTTATTGGCATAACTAGCATCTCTTGTGGCCACTCCGTGAATAAAGTAAATCAGCATAATAGATTTATCTCAATAAGCGGCGATCGGAATCTCTCACCTTCTTAATATACCCTTCCAGCTTCAGACAAATATCAGGATGGAACGAGATATGGTAATGCAGAAGTTATCCTCTTTGTCAAGAGATGGTGGGTTACGCATTGCTAATCTATAGGATGATATTCATTTGGAATAATTGCGGTGGGTTACGCGTTGCTAACCCACCCTACTGGACTAATTGATTGAGGAGATGAAGTTAAATAAAGTTACCTGCCACCAGATTATTACTATTAACTATTAATCATTTAGGTTTACTGGCGAAATTGCCGAAAAATAATTATCAGAGTTTATCTTTATTTGAGGGGTAGTTTTGTAGATGTTAACTAGGTTAAAGATGGCATAGCCAACGCATAATTGAAACCAGGTGATTATCATTGGTTAAGTTACCGGCATTGGTGAGTTTTTTCGTCTCTAATTGCTGATAAATTTCCCTAGCCATTTTTTGTTCAATCGTAGCGCCGATAAAAAAAGTATAAGGATGCTTAGAGATTTTTCTAAAAGCATCATCAATTCTCTGCAAAGCAGTACGAGCAGTTTTCCAATGTTCATCTGCTCCTGCGGGATCAATCCCACCTTTTAATTCTCCCAAAGCAATGTATAAATCAGGAGATTGTAAGGTTTGTTTTTTGATTTTTTGATTAGCTAATTGCGTCGAATCACATTTTAAAAGGCACAAATCAATATTGTTGTTATTAACAAGGGGAACATTGACATTATAAATTATTGTTCTTGGTTGGCTGTTATTTAACCAGCTAACACCTCTAACCAAGATTTCTAGATTAGGTGTCATTTCTTCAGCTTCTCTCCATTGATTATTACTAGAATTGAGCCAATCATAAGCAATCCCTGCTACTCTTAAAGTTGCTAATAGAGAACGAGTAAATTTACTTTGAGCTAAGGAGCCACCTGCATTTCTCATGATTCCTCCTAAAGTGTCACCCCGAATCAATAGAAATCTATAGACTAACTCCTCGACAAAATTAGTCCCCGCAGGTTCCAGAAAATTGACAATTAATTCTTGAATTGCTTCTACCTTGTCTTGGGGATGTAAATAATTTTTAGCTTTATCAGAAATTACCGATGCAGTTAATAAAGCCGCTTGAATATCTGGGATGTTTAGTAACTCTCTAGGATTGTTTACGGTTTGGGCAATAATTTTTAAGGTTCTTGCTTCTGCAATTAAAGGAGTAGCTCTCTGATTTTTTTCTAAGGCTAGAGCAATAAATCCTGAACGGATAGCTTCACAGGTAGTCTCCAAATCACAACTTTGGTTTAAATGCAAGAGATAGGGTTTTTCCATTAAGGCTTTCTCCACACATAAATACATTTTCTTAAAGATTCTCTACCATGACATCCCATTTGCTGACTACTATTACCTTTTCCATTAGGAACTACTAAAATATTTTCTACTTTAAATCCAATTTCTTCAGCAATTTTTGACAAAATTAAATCTACAGAAATACTAGCTCCCGCATAACGAACGTTATCATTAATCATACAGAAAATACCAGAGGATTTCATAACCCGAAAGCATTCATAAATTAGACAAGACATTTCCAGAAAATACCCCCTGATCATCCGAGGAATATCATGGTTATTTAAGGCCTTGCTTGATTTTAATTCCTCTAAATAATCCAGGACACTTTCTAATAATTTTTGACGATCAGTTATGGCAATGACTGGCGACCATTGTTCATTTATTTTTAGTAACTCTTTGGGTTTATTTTCAACAGTGCAACTAAGCATTTGTTGACGTAATTGTTTTAATTGTAGTTGATCTATTCCCAATAGAGCCAATTCCAAAGCGTAGATACGAGTATAATCATAGCGATTACAATAAGGAGGAGAAGTAATAATAGAATCGTATTTTTCTGAGGAAATCTCTGGCAAAATCTCAAGACAAGAACCTTGATATAGTTGAATTTTTCCCTGAGGATAATCTCTAGAAAAAAGTTCCAATTGTTGCTGACTAGGCTCTAAATCTGCGAGAATTTCTCTTAACTTGCTATGGAGGGCAATTTTAAAGTCTAAAATTTCCCCTTTGTCAAATATATTTTTGCCCTGTTGTCTCCCAGAACGATAATCCCAACGCAGGTATTGACCATCTTTTCTAGTATAGCTAATTGATTCGAGAATAGAAAGTAAGGCAAATTTTAAGATCCCTTGCACTCGCTCATTCTCTTGGGCAATCAACCCTAAGTAACTTTCTATACAAGCCTGATTTTCTTGGGGATATGCTCCTTGAGTAATTGGTAATTCTAATAACTTAACTTTGTAATCTACCTGTTGCCAAAGGCTATGGTTAGACCAATACTCTAGACGATATATATCATCACTATTTAAGCCATTTTCTAAAATTTGTCTAGTAATAATTAATTCCTGTCCAATCGGCAATAGTTCTATTCCATCTGCTGATAAACCCCTGGCCGCCGCCGCAAATAAAGTTGTTCCGCTGCCGGCGAAAGGGTCTAGTATTTTTCCTTGTTTGATACCATATTTTTCTAGAAGATAAACTATCAGATCAACGGAAAAACCCTCTTTATATTTATACCAGCGATAAACCGGTTGATTCTTATTACCTTGAAAACTCACTAGGGTACGAGATAATTGCTCAGAATCAAGTAATTTGTTTTGAAAATAATTAAATAATTCTCGATCGAGATTGTTGATTTCTAACAATCTTTCTGCTACATTAACTGAACTATTAATCATTTAGGTTTACTGGCGAAATTGCCGAAAAATAATTATCAGAGTTTATCTTTATTTGACTTGTAATTTTAATCAGTGGGGAAAGGGCGATACTTAAGGATTAATTCTCGCACCGATTCCCCTAGATTTAATCTCAATCCCCTAGACAAATACCCAAACCCCTGGCGGTTTTGACTAAAGTTTCTTCGGGATCGACGACGCGATAGGTTTTAATCGCCTCCTCAATGGGAACACTGACCACTTGCCGATTTTGCCAGGCCACCATGCGATCGAATTCTTCCCGGGCAATCAGATCCACGGCCGCAACGCCAAAAGCCGCCCCCAGTAAGCGATCCATTGGAGAAGGAATACCCCCCCGTTGAATGTGGCCCAGGAAAGTCACTCTCGTTTCGGCCCCGGTTTCCCTGGCAACTTCTTCGGCTAAATAGCGACCGATACCCCCGAGACGATCTTCCCCTAGGGCTTTCTTTTGTGATAGGCGATCGCCGGTTTCCGTACGCACAGCCTCGGAGACAATAATCAGAGAAAACTGTTTATCCATACGCTGCCGTTGCCGGATCTTCTCGCAGATATTCTCTAATCGGTAGGGAATTTCGGGAATGAGAATGATATCGGCCCCCCCCGCAATACCGGCAGCCAGGGCGATATGGCCGGCATCTCTACCCATAACTTCTAGAATCATCACCCGGTTATGACTAGCGGCGGTAAAATGGAGGCGATCGAGGGCTTCTGTGGCGATATTAGTAGCTGTATCGAAGCCGATGGAGACTTCTGTAGCTCCCACATCATTATCGATGGTTTTGGGGATACCAATCAGATTAATGCCTCCCTGTTGGGCAATACGGCGCAAAATCGCCAGACTACCATCGCCACCGATGCCGATCAGGGCATCCAGTCCCAGACTATGATAGCCGTCAATGATTTCCTGAGAGCGATCGATCAGGGTTCCATCCGGCATCGGGAAAGCGAAGGGATCCCCCTTATTGGTAGTACCGAGAATTGTTCCTCCCATCACCAACAGGCGATCGACTCCTTCAATATCAAAGATAGTGGTTTTTGGGGGACGGTTAATTAATCCGTTAGTTGCTTCTCGAATACCCACCACTTCCCAGCCATAATTGCCACTGGCATGGTGGACAACGGCACGAATGGCGGCATTTAAACCCGCACAGTCACCACCACTGGTGAGCAGTCCAATTCGTTTTTTTTCACCCATAGGTTTTTGTTAGGAGATTAACAAATCTATATTTAGGGAAAAGTTGCAGATAATGCCTGAAAATTAAGAAAGTTTCTAGATCGTCCCTGACAGCTAGGGGAAAAATCCGCCCCCATCCCCTCAGTAATCGATCACGAGCAGGGTATGCAGGGCGACACGGATTCCCATTATACTAGAAAGTATATAGCAATCTTAGGGCATTTGTCAACCCTAATGTACGATAAATTTTCTGATAACTGATAGCCAATCAATTTAACTATTTACTGCTTGCTGAAGACGGGATATATCCCAACCTTTTTGATTGAGAAGTAGCCAAGACTGCATTAAATCTGGACCGTGTAACTCCCCCATCAAAGCGGCGCGCAGAGACTTCATCACCAGACCTTTTTTAACCCGATGGGCTTTAGTTGTTGTCTCAACAATCCCCTTAGCAACTTCTCCAGTCAAATCTGGAGTAATAGCGGCGAGAATATCCTTGATAATATCCTTAACTCCCTCTAATTGTAATTGACTTAAAGCCTCCTGATTATAATTAGCCAGAGGGGTTAAAAGTAGGCGACTTTCGGCGACAGCATCGCTTAAACGAGTTAAACTCGGACCGATGAGAGTAGCCAATCCGATCAACCAAGCTCGATCGGTTTCAGCATCAAAATTATACCCTGCTTCTTGCCAGTAGGGGAGAAGTAAAGGCACTAATTCCTCACCGCTTAAACGATGGAGATATTGACTATTAATCCAATCCAATTTAGTCCAGTCAAATTTTGCCCCCGCTTTATTTACCCGTTCTAAACTAAACACTTCAGCGGCCGTTTCAAGGGTAAAAATTTCTTCAGTGGAATCGGGAGGAGTCCAACCGAGGAGAGTCATGTAATTAACCAAAGCTTGCGGCAGAAAACCCAGTTTTCGGAAATCCTCGATCGAAGTTACTCCATCCCGTTTAGATAACTTACGACCCTCCTGATTTAAGATCAAAGGAGTGTGGGCAAACTCCGGCACTTTTGCCCCTAAAGCTTCGTATAAAAGAATTTGTTTAGCCGTATTAGCGATGTGATCTTCCCCACGAATAACATGGGTAATTTCCATATCGATATCATCAACAACTACCGCTAAATTATAGAGAGGCTGACCAAAGTTTTCCTCGGCATTTTCGCTGGTACGAGCGATCACCATATCTCCCCCTAAATCACTACCTTTCCAGATAACTTTTTCCCGGATTAAATCCTGCCAAATAATTTCTCGATCGTCATCAATAATAAAACGAATTACTGCTTTTCTCCCCCCTTGCTCGAATTGAGCTTGTTGTTCGGGGGTGAGATAACGATGACGATTATCGTAACGGGGGGCAAGATTGCGGGCTTTTTGTTCTTCCCGCATTTTTTCCAATTCTTCCGGGGTACAATAACAACGATAGGCTAAACCTCGATCGAGCAGGGTTTGAATGGCCTGACGATAATAATTAAGGCGTTGAGTTTGAAAAAAAGGACCTTCATCCCAATTCAGTCCTAACCATTGTAGGCCCGCTTGAATATTTTCCGTATATTCTGGTCGAGAACGTTCTAAATCTGTATCTTCCACGCGCAAGATAAATTTCCCCCGGTGATGATGGGCAAAAAGCCAGTTAAACACGGCTGTGCGCGCTGTTCCAATGTGTAAATTTCCTGTGGGACTGGGGGCAATACGAACTCTCACTGTCACGATCTAACTCCTAGGTTTTTTGCGGCAACGATATCCCATATTATTGCAAATTCACCTAGGCCAACTCGCGAAATTAAGAAAATTAAATGAATAGCTACCAAAGGGTGAGGGAGTCTCCCTCTCCGGGGAGAGGGGTTGAGAGAGAGATATTTTAGTACCCGTATTATTTCGGTAATTTAGGCAGCGATTAAAGATTTGCTCAAAAGTTGCCAACGAAAATATCTTTCCCCACCCAATTCGAGGACAAATTTTAACCGGGGTTCCTGTTGACTAAGATTAATTAAGTATTGTTTTTCTTCCGAGGACAAAACAAAACTTTCAATAATCCAAATCACTAAACCTTTAGATTTGGGGGGTAAATTTTCCAATTGATAGGTAGCAATGGGAGGAATAAAATAAACCGGTCCCACGGCTGCTTCCTGACCAATATTTTTTTTACCTAAATGGGGGGGACGGACTCCATGAATGCCGGTAAGATAGGCACTTAAATCGCCTAGACCTCTAGCGGTGATATGCAGGACATTGTAACCAGTGGCCCGTAAACGTCTTTGATAGCGTCCCTCGTAACCCCCTTCTAAGGGTGCGTAAACGCCTAAAGCACCGTATTGTTCCAGATCGCGAATAAATGGTTTTCCCGTGGTCAGTAGTGCCATAGCTAGTAAAAAAATCTTTTTCCCTATAATCGCACGTTTTGTTAAGTTGTGCGTCAGGTGAACAGAAAAAGACTTAGGATCAGAGTATGAGAAAGAGACAATCGCTACTCTCTCCCAAGGAGGCAATATGTTTCACGATCTCCTTTATCCTAACGGACTGCTTTATGTCCTGATTAAACTAACTGTTTTAGCTTTAGCAGTCTTGCTCTGGTTTACGGTCGTTTCGGCCCCGGCTGTCTGAAAAAAATCCTGCTCTTGTCGCAGGTTGGCCTTGTCTTCTACAATTAGCGTTCTATGCAATGCCTGAATTTTGTCGATGACTCCTGTTAAATTGCCGATCGATCCTTTTCTGAAACCCAACCTAACTACTAAGCTCCTAGTAGTTGGGTTGGTATTGACAATTATTTTTATCCTGATTGCCCTGTTTTCGCCCCTTCTGCAAGCGATCGGACTGATTCAGGATTCAACCGACATTTTAAGCAATTATCCCCTACAAGCCCCCAGTTCTGCCCATTGGTTCGGGACGAATGTGCGCGGTTATGATGTCTTTTCCCGCACCCTATTCGGGGCCCGGGCGGCCTTGTCCGTGGTATTTTTGGCCACAGGATTATCTTTGGTCATCGGGGTTCCTTTAGGGTTAATTAGCGGTTATTTGGGGGGTAAGATCGATCGCGTTCTCCTCTTTCTCATGGATACCCTCTACACCTTGCCGGGGTTATTATTATCGGTGGCTCTCGCCTTCGTCTTGGGTCGTGGTATCTTCAATGTAGCGATCGCTGTTAGCATTGCCTATATTCCCCAATATTTTCGCGTGGTCAGAAATCAAACCGCCAGCGTTAAAAATGAATTATTCATCGAAGCAGCGCGAGCGATCGGGGCCAGTCCTAGCCGTATATTATCAAAATATCTTTTCTTTAATGTCGTCCAGAGTGTCCCGGTTCTGTTTACACTCAACGCGGCGGATGCGATCCTTGTTTTAGGCGGTTTAGGCTTTTTAGGCTTAGGATTACCGGAAGAAGTGCCGGAATGGGGTCATGATCTCAAGGAAGCTTTGGCGGATTTATCTACAGGTATCTGGTGGACCACTTTATTTCCCGGATTAGCAATGACCACGATGGTGGTGGGTTTATCCCTCTTGGGAGAGGGGTTAAGTGAAATTTTTAACCCCCTGAGTCGTAAACGCTAAAAGCGAGGTCAGAGTTCGAGACACCCTCAGCCTCTCTGTCCGGTAACGATGTAAGATACCCTTTGGGCGATATTGGTGGCGTGATCGGCCATGCGTTCCAGATGACGGATTAGCAAAGCCATCAGCAGGATTGGTTCCACCACACCCTTGATATCTCTTTGATGGGCGAGAGTGTGATAAAGATGCTCATAGGCTCGATCGACCGTATTATCTAGTTCTTTGACCTTTTGACCTGCTTCTTGATCGAGGTCGGCCAGGGCGACAAGGCTCGTGGCTAACATATACTGAGCATGGTGGGACATAGCCTCGATCTCACTCATACAATCGTGAGGAGTATAGGCGAATAATTTGAGCGCTATTTCAGCCAAATCCTTGGCATAATCGCCGATACGCTCCAAATCGCGCACTAATTGCATAAAAGCACTTAACAGCCGCAAATCTTGAGCTACGGGAGCCTGTAGCGTCATGAGAGTGGCACAATCTAACTCGATTTGACGGTAGTAGCGATCGATTTCCTGATCGAGGGGGGCGATTTTTTTCGCCATTTCCAAATCCCTAGCAAAAAGGGATTGATGGCTAAGACGAAAGGATTCTTCGACCAAGGTTCCCATTCTCAGCACATCCTGCTCCAATCGCTGGAGAGAACGAGCGAAATAGGTGCGATCGGGATGATTGGTTTCTTTGGATAGGCTCACGGTCGGATTCGCTTAACATAAAACTACTCTTTCTCTACAGTGATAACAAGAAAATTTTAGATTTTGCACAGTTGTCTAGAGAACTTGACAGATTTTTTGGGGGATGGGGGTTGGGGGATGGGGGTTGGGGGATGGGGAAATGGGGGAATGGGGAAATGGGGGAATGGGGAAATGGGGAAATGGGGAAATGGGGAAATGGGGAAATGGGGAAATGGGGAAATGGGGAAATGGGGGAATTCAACTAAAACCCTAAAACCCTAAAACCCTAAAACCCCAACACCCTAAAACCCCAACACCCTAAAACCCTAAAACCCTAAAACCCCAACACCCCAACACCCATCACCTCACCTAATTTTTTTGACGGGGGAGAGTGACTTGTAGGCGAGCGCCACCGGTGTTAGGATCATTTTGAGCGACGATCGAACCGCCATGGGCTTGAATAATCTCTTTGGCAATCGATAAACCTAAACCGGTACTATAATCCTTTGTGCCTTGTTTTTGACGGGTGCGGGAAGGATCACCGCGAAAGAGGCGATCAAAAACGTAGGGTAGATCCGCTTCGTTAAATCCCTTCCCGTTGTCGATAACGTCAATTTTTAGCCATTTTTCCCCGATAGTATCGGATATTTCTCGAATTTCTAGGCATATTTTTCCCTGATCGGGACTATACTTAATGGCATTATCAAAGAGATTCAGGAAAACTTGCAGCAGACGAGAGTGATCAACTTCCAGCGTCCAATCCACCGGAGAGGAATAATCTAAGCTAATCTGTTTTTGGGCGGCTATTGGGGTGACAGTCTGCCAAGCGGTGGTGATTAGCTCCTGTAGATTAATCATCTGGTATTGTAAAGAGCGCCCCGCATCCGCTTGTAATTGACTGATTTCTAGCCAATCGCACACTAATTGGCTCAAACGCTCCACTTCTTTCGCCATTTGTTCTAACCAGCGTCTTTCGGGAGCTTGGAGGCGTTTCTGTAAAGCTTCGGTAAGGAGAGAAATGGAGGTTAAGGGAGTGCGTAACTCGTGAGTTAAGTCAGAGAAAGCTCGCTCGCGATTTTGCGATAATTCCACTAAAGGCTGTCTATTTTCGATAAATACAGCGATTTCACCTTCTGGTAAGGGATAACCGTAACCCTTCAAGGCAATCGATTTAGGAGCAGTCACTTGGCGATCGCTAATGGGGGTGACAGGATAATTAGTCGGGTAAAAAGTCCAAGTTTGCACCTGTGGACTCTGTTTTTGGCGAGTTTCTTGAATTAATTGATCTAATTCGTAGGAGCGCACTAATTCCAGCAGCAGACGCACTTGCTCCGGTTGCCAGCGATCGAGTTTTAAGAGGGTAATTGCCTGTTGATTGCACCAGAGCAGTCGATTATCGGCATCTATATGAAGATAGGCGATCGGCGCTCGTTCTAGCAAGGATTTCTGAATTTCTAAGCTCTTTTCTCGCTCTTGCAGACTTTGGGAGAGAAACTGTAATTCTCGACGCACCAGGGAGGTAACGGGAAAAGAGGCCGACAAATCCACCGAATCCGAGAGAGCGCTCAGGGTTCGCTTTAACTCTCTATTTAAGCGTGAGACTTGCCAGTAACAAATACTCAAACCTAAAACTACTCCGAAAATAAAAGCGAAAATAGTCATTATCCCAGCAAGCGGCGATCGCTAAACTTGAAAATATAATCGCTCACCTAGCCAAAACGATAACCGAAACCGCGTACAGTAATCAGGTATTCTGGTTGACTGGGATCGATTTCCAGTTTTTCCCGTAACCAGCGAATGTGAACATCGACGGTTTTGGTGTCTCCTAAAAAATCCGGTCCCCAAATTTGTTCAATTAATTGATCTCTTGACCAAACTCGGCGCGGATAACTCATAAATAGGTCGAGGAGACGGAATTCTTTAGGAGAAAGGTTAATTTCTTCATCTCGCACCGTCACCCGACATTCCTGGGTATAGAGAAGAACATCGCGGAATTTTCGCACGGGAGCGGCAGCTAGAGAAGTAAATCCTTGACGACGAATGAGAGCGCGACAACGAGCGACTAATTCGCGCATACTAAAGGGTTTAGTCAGATAATCATCGGCACCCACTTCTAAACCCAAAACTCGATCGGTTTCGCTGGCCTTAGCACTTAAGATTAAAATCGGGATAATATTGCCGTGATAGCGCAACAGACGACAGATATCAAGACCGTTGATTTGGGGTAACATTAAATCCAAAACGACCAAATCAAAACGAGACTCACGGTGATTAGATTCTTGACTTTGCAGTAGTTCTAGGGCAGCGCGACCATCACTAACACCGAGTGCCTCGTAACCTTCTTCTTCCAAAGCCAAAATAATCATATCCCGAATCACTTCTTCATCTTCCACGATTAAAATCCGATGATTGGGAACGAAATCCGTACTCGCCGACAAGGGGGGGTTGTCAAGGGTTAACATAAAAATACTTGATTATTCGTCCTAATTTTATCTCAATTTGTCAACCTGCACTCGTCTTGGAAGGCTGGAGCCGAATGTTATTACAGTTATCTACATGGTTAGAGGTGGAATCCTATCTAGAACAATCTCAGGGAATTATTATTCCTATCGGTTCCACGGAACAACACGGGCCGACGGGACTGATTGGTACAGATGCTCTATGTGCGGAGGCGATCGCTAAAGGAGTGGGGAAACAGGTACAAGCAATGGTAGCACCGACCTTAAATGTTGGTATGGCCCTACATCATACGGCTTTCCCCGGTACAATTAGCCTTCGTCCTAGCACTTTGATTCAAGTAATCCTCGACTATGTAACTTGTTTAGCTAGAGCCGGTTTTCGTCAATTTTTCTTTATTAATGGTCACGGGGGTAATATTGCTACCCTAAAAGCCGCTTTTGCGGAAACCTATTATCATTTGGATTCCCTTAATTTACCTAACACAAACGAGGTTAAATGTCAAGTGGCCAATTGGTTTATGGTGCGAGAAGTTTATCTTTTAGCCAAAGAATTGTATGGAGATCAGGAGGGTTCCCACGCTACACCAAGCGAAGTGGCGTTAACTCAGTATCTTTACCCTGAGAGTCTTAAAAACGCCTTTTTATCCGAAAAAGTGGCTTCTGGTCATGGTATTTACGGTGCGGCTAATTTTCGCCAAAACTACCCCGATGGTCGTATGGGTTCCAATCCTGCTTTAGCCACTCCCGAACACGGTCAGAGGTTCTATGAATTAGCCGTGAAAGAATTGAGTAATACTTATCTAGGGTTTGCTGAATAAATCTAAAAACCTTGTTGTAGAAGACTTTTAGACTTTTTTCCCCTCAAAAAGTGCCAGATATGGGAGTGGTCGGGGGGAAAATTCAGGGACTTTTTCCCTGAAAATTAGGTAGTTGACCACCTGAAAAT
>NZ_JADBSA010000427.1:0-8769 GCF_020246945.1 Microcystis sp. M113S1
TCTGAAATGGGGCGAAAGTCTGTGGACTCTGTGTAAGACAGTACATGGTTTTTTAACTGTGGTATGCGACGGTGGTGGAAGCAGAAACTTAAATCGTGAGGTTTAGGAATCGCCGCACTTTTAGGGCGGCGAGGATGTCAAGCTAGGCAGGTTGCCAACAATCCTCACGAGTCAGACGAATTTGGGCAAGGGCAAAAATAGTCGGGATAATCCGGCCGTAGTCAGTGGCGATCGCTTTCCAACCGAGATCAGCAATAAACCAACCCCATAGAGCCGGTCCTACCAAACTTAACACGGTTCTGACCGCTCCATAGCGGGCTGCCGCCCTAGTCATGCCCTGTTTAGCCGTTTGTAGGGCGATTTGATTAACAATTGCCCCACCCTGGACTACGGCCGTTTTTGCCCCTTGATAGCGGACAAAATGAAGAGCGAACTGCCCGGCGATATGTTTGAGCAGAATCGGTTTCAGGATAGAATTAATGGCGATGACGCTACTGCCTTTGAGGACTATATCGAGGGGATTGTGTTGTAGGTGAACCGGTAAGGGTTGGGGAGTGTGGGAATCCGCGAGCGCTTTTTGAATTTGAATCGAGAGGGATTTTTGTTCCGATGGGGGGAGACGTTTCCAAGCTTTGTTAACGAGGTGAAGATAGATTTCCGCTTCAATTTCCGTTGTCGGCATTTTTTGGGAGTAGGGAACCTTGAGGAAATGACAGACACGGACCAGAATTTGACGATAACTAACTTTTTCCGTTTGACCTTTTAATACTGTCACACCATCGGCAGCCAGGTAACGAAAACGATCCTCGACACTATCTAACCAACTTTCCCAATCTTGACTTTGAACGGCGATTGCGTCCGGCGCTCGTAGATAATCGAGAGGGTTAAAACGACGGCAAAAGAGGATGTTAGTGATTTGCTGTAGTTCCTCCTCGGTGGCTAACTCCAAAGCTGTGCGTAGTTCGTCCAATGTGGTTTGTCCTCCTGGTCCCCAATAATCAACTTAGTTTCGCTAGTGCCGATTACTACTAATATTAACTCAAGGGTTTACAGGATTAGGAAGGCTAGTGACAAATTTTTCGATTAATGTTGGGATCATTGGCGCGGGTTTAGCCGGGTTAACCTGCGCTCGTCAGTTGTGCGATCGAGGTTATACTGTTAAGCTATTTGATAAGTCTAGAGGTATTGGTGGTCGTTTAGCCACGCGACGGGTTAACCGAGCCAATCAAGAGATTGCTGTGGATCATGGCTTGCCTTTTTTGACTATTCAGGGCGAAAAAACGGCGGCTTTAATTGATAATCTCCTGAGAGAGAATATAGTTACTTCTTGGTTTGATTCTAGCTATGTTGCTCCTTCTGGCATCAATAGCGTGGCGAAATTTTTAGCTAAAGATTTAGAAATTGAACGAGATTTTCTGGTTACTCGTCTGGAAAATCGTCAAGAAAAATGGGTTTTAAACAATAACGGTCAAATTCGGGGAGAGTTTCCGGTAATTGTCTTGGCTATTCCCGCCCCGCAAGCAGCGTTATTGTTAGAAAACTCTCACATAACTACTATGCCAGAATTGCGATCAATCGTTTACGATCCCTGTTTAACGGTAATGGTGGGTTATGGCGATTCTTTACCCGCAGTTGCTCCCTCCACCGATATCGCTTGGTTAGGACTTGATAGCAGTAAACGGCAATCATCCCCTGATTATGTCTTTGTTGTGCATAGTAGTGGAGATTTTGCGGTTAAATATCTCGATAGCGAGGATTTAGAAGCAGTTAAGCTAGATTTGCTCTCTCGTGCTTCTTTGCCTCTCCCCGATTGGTCATGGATTCACCGTTGGCGTTATGCTTTAGTCCGTCAGGGTTTAGCTGTACCCTGTTTAAGTGTTAATAGTCCTTTACCTCTAGTTGCCTGTGGTGATTGGTGTCAAGGGGGAGATTTATCGAGAAATTCTTCCCTAGAAACGGCCTTAACTTCCGGGATAGCGGCAGCTAATCAAGTTCAGCAGCTACTCTCTGAAGAATCTAGAGACAGGTTTAAATTCTTAGGTTAAGCTTGGATTAACAAAAGGTTAAATATATAATAATGTAGGTATCCTATACTGGGGGGTCGGTCACAATGGAAAAATTCAATTCTAAAGATAACTTTCTCTACCCTAAAACCAGCTACAGGGGTTTATTCACGCCACAAAATTTAGTTTTTAACGCTAATTTGCAGGAATTCGCCCTGAGAGTCTCTTTTATCGCTGGTTTACACACTGGGGGAAAGATTACCTCCACGGAAGCTTACGAGAAAATTAACCAGCTTTGGCAAGAGTTGAATACCAGTCAAAAATTCCTACTAGCTAATCATTTTGAGGATCACGGAGATTGAGAGATGGGGGTTTTTCAGTGATCAGTAAACAGTAAACAGTAATCAGTATTGTAAAGTGGCACAGTAACAAAAGTGGGTAAAGTAGTTCTTAGTCATAGGTCACTTTCATACTGCACCCCTGAAACTGCTACTTCGAGATAAAAATGTTATCAAAAGACAACAAGAGGTAATTCTCCCGCTACAATGTGATATTGAGTTGTCAAGAGAACAGTAAAAGAACCACCAATTGGATGTAGATGCCCCAATATACTACTAAACAAGCAACGGAAAACCCTGTGGTGTCCGACCAGTCCTCCAAGAATCCCTTTTCACTATTTGGTCAATTTTGGGAAAGCCTAAAAATTGTCGCTCAACCCTATTGGTATCCAACGGAGTTAAATGGACGTGCCTTTGGAGATGTGATCATTTCTTGGGGAATGTCAGCTTTGATCCTTTTAAGTATCTTGGCAACAGTCGGGGTAGAAGCTTTTAGTAGCTACTGGAATCGTTATGTACTCGATATTATTATTGAAGATAGAGATCTTTCTAAATATCTAAATACGCTTTGGTTATCCAGTTTGTTGATTATAGGAACAACGGGGTTATTTGCTTTTTCTCAATTTATTCGTCGTCAAGTGGCATTGGATTGGTATAAGTGGTTAACCAAACAAACCGTTAAAAAATATCTCAATGATCGCGCTTATTATAACATTGATTTTACCTCAGCTTTAAAAAATCCCGATCAAAGATTATCTCAAGAAATTGAACCAATTACGACCATGACCCTAAGGTTATTAATCACCTTCATGGAAGAAGGGTTACAAATGATTACTTTTGCGATCATTCTTTGGACAATTTCCCCACAAATTGCGGTTTATCTAATAATTTATACGATCGCAGGAAATTTAATAGCAATTTATCTAACTCAAGAATTAAACAAAATTAATCAATCGGAGCTTAATGATAAGGCGGATTATAGTTATGCTTTAACCCATGTGCGTAACCACGCCGAATCAATTGCTTTTTTTCAGGGAGAAGAGCAGGAAGAAAAAATCATTGAAGGTCGTTTTGAACGGCTTATTAAAAGCTCGGAAAAACTGATAAATTGGGAACGGTTTAATAATCTTTTTAATCGAGGTTATCAGTCAGCAATTAGTGTATTTTCAATGTTTATTTTGACCCCGATGTTTATTAAAAACGAAATCGATTATGGAGAAATTAGTCAAGCTAGTTTATGCTGTTTTCTTTTTTCTAATGCCTTGGGACAATTAATTACTGAATGGGGAACATCGGGTAAAGTTTCCAGTTATATTGAACGGTTAGCCACTTTGACAGATGCCTTAAAAGTTGCCAGTGAAGAGCCGAAAAACTTAAGTCGTATTATCACCCTGGAAGATAATCGTCTAGCTTTTGAAAATTTTACCCTACAAACTCCCGATTATGAAAAGGTAATTGTGGAAAATTTATCGGTTTCTGTCCCTTTGGGAGAAAGCTTACTGATTATTGGCCCCAGTGGTCGAGGAAAAAGTTCCTTGTTACGAGCAATCGCCGGTTTATGGAAAGCAGGTAGCGGCCGTTTAGTGCGTCCTCCTTTAGCTAAAATGTTATTTTTACCCCAACGTCCTTATATTATCCTTGGCACTTTACGCCAGCAATTACTTTATCCCCATACCAATGAGCAGGTGAGCGATGAAGAATTAGAAAACATCTTAAAAAAAGTCAACCTGCAACATTTATTAACTGACAAAAATACCTTAGATAAACAAGTCAACTGGGAACAGATTTTATCCCTCGGAGAACAGCAAAGATTAGCTTTTGCTCGACTATTAATCACTAAACCTACCTTTACTATCTTAGATGAAGCAACCAGCGCTTTAGATTTGGCCAATGAAGCCAGCTTATATCAGCAATTACAGGAAAGTGAAACCACTTTTATTAGTGTTGGTCATCGGGAAAGTTTATTTAATTATCATCGATGGGTCTTAGAGTTAACAGAAAATTCCCATTGGCAGCTGTCAACTGTAGAAGATTATCAGCGCAAAAAAGTTAATGACCTGGTCATGATGTCAAAAAAATTAGAAGATTTTTCGGCGGTAAAAATAGAGCCTTTGTTTGAGGTTAAAACTGAGCATGATGCGGAAATTGCCGGAGTTTCTGAAATAGCCGAAGGTTTGTCCCATCAACAAATGCAGTCCCTAACTGATTATTCTTTAAGTAGCGTTCGTAATCGAGCCAGTTTAGGTAAAATCATTACTGCCAAAGATGGTTTTAATTATCGTTACGATAAAGACCCAAAAACCTTAAAATGGGTGAGAATATAGCTAATGGGGTGACAAACAGATTGAAATTGAGACAGAGTATTCAGACTTTCCCCTCTCAGGAGAACTAGAGAATCAGGTTTTTGCTGGGTAAGTTGATTAACAAGCTACTAACTGATAACTGATAACTGATAACTGATAACTGGTATAGGAGTTTTATCAAATGAAAGCACTGGAAAAACTGGTGACGGAACGATTATATTTAGTCCCCTTCAAGCTTGAACTTCTCAAGGCCGCAATTATAGGTATCGATGAATTAGCAACAATTGTGGGGGTAAAAGTTGCAGCTGACTGGGCCGAACAAGAGTTGATTCAAGCTTTCCCTGATATTGCCAATATTTTGCTGCAATTCCCCTTACAAAATGAGTGGGGGTGGGGGAGTTTAATTATTCATCAAACAGAAAATACTCTTATTGGTCATGTGATGATCAAAATTATTCCTGATGTCACAGGTTTACCCACAGATGCTGTAGAAATTGGCTATCAAGTAGCGCCGTTATATCGACGACAAGGCTACGCATCTGAGGCGACAAAAGCAATGATGGACTGGACACTTTCTCAACCTGGTATGCAAACAGTGACCGCTGGCTGCGCTCCCGATAATATAGCCTCAAAGCGAGTTTTAGAAAAAATCGGCATGGATCTGATAGAAGCAAGAGAGAAAGTCTTGGTCTGGAAATTAAGTAGATCGAAAAGTTTTTCTTAACCCTTATCAGGTATTTCAAAAATTTAAAAGTGGTGCGTTACGGCGGTTGTCAAGATTATTATCGCCTAACGCATCCTACAAGCTGATATATAATGGTTTTAAAAGTCAGGTTAAGAACATCTCAATTAGGCTTGACATATGACTGAAATCCCGACCAACCAATCCAACTTAGTGATTTTAGGAGTCTCATCAATGACGGAAACTACTGAAACGGTCATTCCCAATGATTTTCTGGGAATTAATCCCGCAGAAATCAACAAAAAACTTGTCTCCTGGGGAATTTCTCTGGATGAAGTTGTTCAAAAACTTGCTTCTCTGGGACTCCCCGGTATTATTTTCATTATTGCCGTTGCCGCATCCAGCGTTACTGCCTATCCTATGATTTACGCACTTTTTGGGTTAGGCGGTCCTCTGGGACTAATTGGTGGACTTGGGGTCTTAGGCCTCTCTACCATTATTGGTGACATTGTGACGGGTTATGGCATTGAGGCACTGCTAAAAACAGTCTATCTCAAGCGTCGTGAAACAGAAACTCAAGAATATCTGATTAATGAGGTGGAAGGTTTACCAATTTCTCAAGTTCTAAAACTTAACCTAAAAAAGGCTATTGAAGTAGAAATTGCTGCCGAAGAACCCGTTGCTCCCAAAGAAGTCGAAATTGCTGAAGAGTAGTTTTGAGTTGACTAAGCACTTTCTCCCTCCTCTACCCTGCTGCCTCCACTGGCAAATTGACTTGTTTAGCAAACTCTAAATAGAACAAAAAACCGCTATAAATCTTACTCCTGCTTGACTTATGGCGGTGGTTGTTTTCTGTCTGAATTACTGAAAACAATCTTTAAATTAATTAACTATCTTCCCAGTCAGAAGGCCATTTCCAAGTCCAAACGGGAGCGGGTTCAGAATCGGGGGGGGAATCAGGAGTCGGAGCCTCGTCTTGGTCCGCAGATAAAAAACGAGCAAAGAAGGGGATTGCTTTACTTTGTTCGGTATTGGGATAATTCATGGTCGTTCCTAGTTTTGAGTAGCAGCTTTTTCAATATAGCTGCGATTACCCTGTGATAGTAACATATATTGCCGTCTTACTCAAGTCAAATCCTCACCTCACCCGCACTCCCATCGGTGACACTTATAGCGGTATTCAGAGTCATCAGGTACGCCAGTTTTCTTCCCTGTTCTCCGCTCCCCATTCCTAATTGAAAAGCGATAACTTCTGTCCCTCACCAGATAGGATAATTGCGATAAGATACTCTGACTCTGTATTAGTTGGTTTATGAGTTGACGAGGATTTCAGCGATTGCCTGGGAGATAGGAAAATAAGGAGGATAAAGTTCTAGCCAGAAAAACTCACCAACGGGATTAATTTCTAAAAAGATATAACGTTCATCTGGTGTGACAATCATATCAATTGCGCCATAATTAAGACCGAAATATTTCACTAATTCTAGTAGTTGCTTTTCAATATTTTTCGGTAAATCGTAGGGTTGCCATTGTTGATGGAGCGCTCTTCCCTCTTTTCGCCAATCGTAGATAGCGCCGTCTAATTGTTGGGAATTAATCGCCGCCGTAAATATTTGTTCACCGACGATAGTGATGCGTAATTCCAAAGCTTTAGGAATGTTTTCCTGAAAAGTCATTGGACAAAATTGCAAACCTTCCAAATTATCTAGGTCTTCCTTAGTAACAGGACTGGTAAAAACAACCATTTCCTCTTGCTTGTCTCCATAAATAGCAAATTGAGAAAGCATTTTAGTCACAATTCCTGTTGCTTCAAACTCCTGAGCAAATTGCTTGACAGCTTCAGGATTATTAGAAGTTAAAGTCCCCGGAATTAATAAACCTAATTGTTGCGCCACTTGTAACTGCAATTGTTTATGATTGGCATGATCTACCTTAGCAATTGGGTCAAGATGAAAGCCAGATAAACTAGCAATCATTCCTCGAATACTTAACCGACATTCCTTAAGAGAAGCTTCGCGAAATTGACTATCCATCCCATCGGGTAATTTTAGTCCGTATCTCATGCGTCGATACCAAACAGAAGAAACTTCTTTTAGCTCTAATTTTTGTTCTCCATCGGTAATAATTCCGCCTTTTTGACCGCCTGAGTAAAGATCAACTTTCACCTCTGTAGGGAAGCGATCAGTATCAAAACGGAAGGCTTTTTTACCCATCGTTTCTATGGCTTTGATTACCAGAGGAATACTTTCATTATCGTGGCTAAAAGTAACAAGTAAAACGGTCATAAATCTCCTTGATGATTTTGGATTGAGAATCCTGATTAGATTTTGGATTGAGAATCTTGATAATCCTAAAATCCTCAAAATCCTGATTAGGTTTTGGTTTGATTTTTAGCATACTAAAAAATCGGCGATCGCCTGAGAAATAGGTAAATCTAAATCCCGTTCTAACATTCCCCACTCACCACCCGGATTAACTTCTAAAAAAACGTATTCTCCCCCGGGAGTTAAGATAAAATCAAACGCCCCAAAATTCAACCCTAAATTAGCCATAAAAATCTGAAGTTGCTGCAATAGTGAATCGGGTAAAGTATGATGTTGCCAAGCACCTGGATCAATACCCGGTCTTCGCCAATCTACGGCAGAATTATTATACTGAGAAGATTCTAAAGCTCCCACAAATGTCTGTCCATTAACCACGACAACTCTCAATTCTAATTGTTTGGGAATTTCCGCTTGAAAAACCATAGGACAATAGCGTAAAGATTCCGCTTCCTCAAGGTCTTCTGCTTTCACCCTACTGGTATAAAGAAAAAATTCCGGCGATTCCATGCTGTGGGCGATCGCAGTTAACAATTTACTCACCATTCGTCCCTGAACCTGGGAAAAAAACTCCCGGGCAGCATCAGGATTATTGGTAACTAAGGTAGGGGGAATAATTAAGCCAACTTCTGAGGCCAAACGAAGTTGTAATAACTTATTTTTAGCCCTCTCAATTTTAGCTAAATTATCTAACCAACGCGCTGACCTTAAACTATCCCAAAAACCAGCCAAAGTCGTCTGGGATTCTCGCACACAAGCCTCCCGAAACTGAGGATCTAAATCCGCTGTTATTTCAGGTTGCCAAATACGTCTTGTCCAAACAGATTGCACCTGTTCACTATCAATAGATTGATGGTTATAGGTTAATTGATAAAAACTTTTTTTACCATTAAATTGGGCTGCTAATTGAACCTCTAAGGGAAATTTATCAGTATCTAAGCGAAAAGGTGTGGCTCCTTTTTTTTCTATCGCCTCAGCCACGCGGTCAATGGTGAAAAAATCGCCGCTATGGGTCAACAATAAAACAACTTTAGGCGATTCTTTCATATCAGTGGGAAATTCCTGTAGGTTAACACATTTTAAGGCTTTTGGGTTAATTTTTATTGATCGGAATCTCAATAA
>NZ_JADBSA010000428.1:0-6909 GCF_020246945.1 Microcystis sp. M113S1
GAACCCTTATGTAGAAAGGCATTTGGCGATTTTTGTCAATTGTTTTTGATCTAGAGCGAACTAATCAATTAAGTCTCTTGCCAGATAAGGATTTAGTCAATTTATGCCCCCCTATCGAACCATACCAAGTAACGAAGAACCAGAATTTAATAGATCTACTACCTGACGATCCATTAAACAAAAGTCTCCTGTATCGGTGGGAATATCCACATCGGCTAGTCTTTTAAGCAAACGATAAAAGAGATAGGCCGTCAGTTTTTTAAACCAACTTTCTTGTTTTCTTTTGGTTCTTTGGGCATAAACTACTTGATACCCCTCTTGCCATTTTTCAATCATTTGGGGAATTAATTCGGGCGGATCTTGCAGGTCGGCATCCAAAACAATAATTACTTGTCCTCGGCAAAAATTAAGTCCAGCTGTCACCGCCGCTTGATGACCAAAATTGCGGGCGAAACTGATATAACACACTCGAAAATCAGCTTTGTGCAGTTGTCGCAGCAGTTTTAAGGAACTATCTTTACTACCATCATTTACTAGGATTAATTCTACCTCCCCATCTAAATTATTCATGATGGCACTCACCCGGCGATATAGTTCGGCAATAGTTTCTTCCTCGTTATAGATGGGGACAATCAGGGAATATTTTAGCATTTGCATAATAATATTTGATCGGTAATTGATTGAAAAATCTCACTCCTAACTGGGAGAATTATGCTGTCAATATCTTTACTTATTGAAGAAAATCCTCGATCGCCTGTCCCGTCTCTTCCGGTGCTTCTTCCGGTAAAAAATGACCACTGGCGATCGCCTGTCCAGTGACTTGATTAGCTCGCTGCTGCCAAAGAGCGATCACATCGTATTGACGCGCAATGAAACCTTTTTCTCCCCAAAGAACCAAGAGGGGGGAGGAAATTTTCCGGTCTAAATCCTGACGATCATGCTCTAAATCGATGGTAGCGGCAGCCCGATAATCGGCACAGGTGGCGGTTATTGTCCTCAAATCTCGAAAACAACGCTGATATTCCCCCAAAGCTTCCTCTGTAAAAGCGCTAAAATCTCGCCCCCAACTTTGCAAGCAATGTTGCAGATAATAATCGGGATTAGCGGCGATCAGGGTTTCAGGAAAAGGGGAAGGCTGAATCAAGAAAAACCAATGATAGTAGGCAGTAGCAAAAGTTTGATTGGTAGCCTCGTACATCGCCAGCGTTGGGGCTATATCGAGTAAAACGAGTTTTTTGACCTTTTCGGGAAAATCAAGGGCGAGACGGTGGGAAACTCGCGCCCCTCGATCGTGGCCGATCAGATAAAACTCCTGATAACCCAATTTTTCCATCAGCAATACCTGATCGAGGGCCATGACTCGCTTGCAATAATTGCTAGAATCCTCTAGGGGTAAGGGTTTATCGCTATCCCCGTAGCCGCGCAGATCCGTGGCGATAACCGTAAAATTGGCCCCTAATCGGGGGGCAATTTTATGCCACATTTGATGGGTTTGGGGATAACCATGGAGCAAAAGCAGCGGAAAACCGCGCCCACCTTTGATACCATTGATAGTAATGCCATTAACTTCTAGCTGAAATTTCCGAAAATTTGTCAGCATTTTTGCTTCCTGTCACCTTAGGGAAAGATAATTGCATCATCCGGCCAAAGTGACCCAATCAGTAAAGTTTTTTCACTATAGCCCCTCAAGCCGCTGCTTTTCTGATAGATTAAAACCATTGGGTTGCTCAAAAACCAACGAGTTAAGCAGTAATTTGATTATGATCTCGATTATCTATTCCGATGAATTTCTCGATCACGATACAGGTATTTACCATCCCGAAAAAGCGGCGCGTTTAACGGCAATTGTCGCCGCTTTAAAACAAACAGAATGGCAGTCAAAATTAACATGGCATTTACCGACACCGATCGAAATTCGTGACGAAGTAATCCCTTTGATTAAACAAGTTCATAATCAAGATTATGTTGATAGATTGCGGCGAATTTGTCAACGGGGCGGTGGAAGATTGGATGCAGATACTCCCGTTTCTGCCCGTAGTTACGATGTGGCGTTACTAGCGGTTAGTGGCTGGTTAGATGGAGTCGATCGAGTCTTATCCACCGGCGATCCTGCCTTTATTTTAGCCCGTCCTCCCGGGCATCATGCCACTTCTAATTATGGCATGGGTTTCTGTCTGTTTTCTAATGCTGCTATTGCCGCCTATTATGCTTTAGAAAACAAAAGAGTGCAAAAAGTAGCGATTCTTGATTGGGACGTACATCACGGCAATGGCACCCAGGATATAGTCGAAAATCATCCCCAGATTGCCTATTGTTCCCTCCATCAATTCCCCTTTTATCCCGGCACGGGAGAAGCGAGAGAAAAAGGGGAGTTTGATAATGTTTTGAATATTCCCTTACCGGCGGGAAGTACCATTAAAGATTATCAAGAACATTTTGAGGGGCAAGTCCTACCTTTTCTGAAAAATTTTCAACCAGATTTAGTGATTGTTAGTGCTGGATATGATGCCAATCAAGCGGATCCTCTGGCGGGCATTTGTTTACAACCACAAGATTATGGAATTTTAACGAAATACCTCTTAACTCTCAGTAAACCGCTGCTTTTTGGCTTAGAAGGCGGTTATGATTTAGAAGCTTTAGCGGCTTCCGTCGTCGCCACCTTAGAAGCTTTGCTCTGATCCTATTCCAGGTAATCGTTACATTTCTTTAAAAAGATTGCTAACAAAGCGATCGAATGCGGTAAGGTAAACGATCGATAGAAAAAAACTCTTGACCTAGTTGCCTTTTAAGATTATGACCTCCCTTGCGCCACACCTAAAAGCCAAAGCCCTCAAACCCAATAGTCGTCGTCCTGCCAAAGAATTGTGTAGCGAGTGCGGACTTTGTGACACTTATTATATTCACTATGTTAAAGAAGCTTGTGCTTTTCTAAATCAACAAATCGCCGATTTAGAAGCAGCATCACACGGCAAAAGTCGCGACTTAAATCAGGAAAATGATCTCTATTTTGGTGTTCATCAAGAGATGATGGCTGCCAAGAAAAAACAAGCTATTCCCGGCGCGCAATGGACAGGAATTGTCAGTACAATTGCCTGTGAAATGCTCGATCGTGGTTTGGTAGAAGGGGTGGTTTGTGTGCAGAATACCGCCGAGGATCGCTTTCAACCGCAACCGATTCTCGCCCGTACCACTGAAGAAATCCTTGCCGCTAAAGTTAATAAACCGACTCTTTCTCCCAATTTATCAGTCCTAGAAGAAATTGAAAAATCGGGCATGAAACGGTTATTAGTTATCGGAGTTGGTTGTCAAATTCAAGCCCTAAGAGCAGTAGAAAAAAAATTAGGCTTAGAAAAATTGTATGTCTTAGGAACTCCCTGCGTCGATAATGTCACCCGCTCAGGACTGCAAAAGTTTCTAGAAACTACCAGTCGTTCCCCAGAAACCGTGGTTCATTACGAATTTATGCAGGATTTTCGGGTACACTTTAAACACGAAGACGGCTCGATCGAAATGGTTCCCTTTTTTGGCTTAAAGACTAATAAATTAAAGGATGTTTTTGCCCCTTCCTGTATGACTTGTTTTGATTATGTTAACTCCCTTGCCGATTTAGTTGTGGGCTATATGGGCGCGCCTTTTGGCTGGCAATGGATTGTCGTTCGTAATGATACGGGCAAGGAAATGTTAGAGTTAGTTAAAGACCAATTAGATACCCAAGATGTTATGTCTAGTGGTGATAGAAAACAGGCGGTACAAAATAGCATTCCTGCCTACGATAAAGGTGTAACCTTGCCGATGTGGGCGGCAAAAATGATGGGAGTAGTAATTGAAAAAATCGGGCCTAAAGGTTTAGAATATGCTCGCTTTTCCATCGATTCTCACTTTACCCGTAATTACCTTTATGTTAAACGTAATTATCCTGAAAAATTAGCGAACCATGTTCCTGAATATGCTAAAAAGATTGTGGAACAGTATAAATTGCCCGATTAATTAGGGTATGCGGAAAAAGTAGGGGCGCAGCATTCAGATAGGAAATCTACGGTTTCAGCGATAGGTTATCGTCCGAATGCTTCGCCCTTACTTCGACAATCTTTTGCATAGTATTTTCTATATCTGCCGCCATACCAGCAAATTCCATAAAGTCAACGTCTGGATGTTTTGTTTTTATAGATTGGATGTTGTCAAATTTTCTCTTGACAAAAGCCTCTTGACATGATATTATATTCATAATGGAAAAGCCGTGCGCCTACAGACCCTCTTTTCACGAATTTTCAAGGTCTAGCTTATTCGCCATAATGGGTTTTAGTCCGATGAATATAGATTAACTTCTGTTCATCATTAATGGTGTAAAGTATTCTGTCTTGATAACTTAAGCGAATTGAATAGAAACCCGTTAAATCTCCTACTAATTTTTTGCCCCTATAAGGAGAAATACTCAGGGTATCTTGGATAATTGATTTCAGTTTTTTCTTGAGTTTAGGGGTTAGCTTATCAACATCTTTTTTGGCTTCTTTGGTAAATCTGACTTCATAAACCATTAATCAATGTCTCCCAAAACTTCCTCAAAAGAATAGGTTTCATTTTCATTAATTTGCTGTAGAGATAGTTGTAAGCTTTCTCTTAAATCGGGAATAGATAGTAATTCGATGGTTTCTTGTAAACTTTCATAGTTTTTTTGGGAAATCAAAATTACAGAATCTTCCTGATTCTCAATGGCATAAATTTTGTTATCTTCCGTAACCGATTTAACGAGACTTGGTAAATCGGTTTGAGCATCGGCGATTTTAATTTTTTTGATCATAATTAATCCTTTTTTTGATGATGAAATAATGAAAATTATTGTAGGGATTTAACAATCTCTCCTAATCACAGTCCAGGCAGCATCCTCCTATAATTATCCATTATTGTAGTCCATCATTCAATCATTCCAATCACTGTCAATGGTGGTGGTGCGTTACTGGACTAGGTAATAGGTGTAGGGGTAATTCATGAATTACCCCTACAATAACGTTTTTCTGGATTTTGTCAAAATTTCTCTTGACAAAGGCGACTTGACATGATACTATATGTATAATGGAAAATCCGTGCGCCTACAGACCCTCTTTTCCGAAGCATTTAAACTCTAATTCATCTTCATTCTGCTTCGGGTAATTGCGATAACATCATCAGATAATTCTGATAAACGGTTTGGGTATGGGGATGATTTTCCCCTAATCTTTCCCTGAAAATATTAATCGCTTCTAGATAGAGAGGTTCCGCTTCTGAGTACCTGACTTGGAAGTAGTACAATAGTTCTAGGTTGTTGAAAGATACCAATTTTCATAACTAAGATTGGGAATATTTTGAAAATGCTTAATGTTAGCTGTAATCAGAGTATAATCGCAATAAATAGCAGTCGCAGCAATAAACAAATCAATCGGGGTAATTAGTTGTCCTTTTATTCTAAGATTAACGTATATTTGAGTAGCTATATCACTAATTTCACGATTATAAGCAATTACTTCACTGACTTCTACAAGACGTTCAAATTGTTGTTGTTGATTTCGTGCATCTTTATACAATAAGCCACTTTTAATCTCGTAATAGGTAAAGATTGAAAACGATACATAAGTATAGTGTTGTCGATAGATGCGGAATTGTTCAATTACTGGGGGATTACCTCGTAAAAAATAAGAGAGGATATTGGTATCAAGTAATGCTTGTTTCATAAGTCATTTATCCGTTTTAAATCGAGTTGACGATTAGCTTCTGCTTCTTCGACAATCTCTTGCATAGTATTTTCTATATCTGCTGCCATACCAGCAAATTCCATAAAGTCAACGTCTGGATGTTTTGTTTTTATAGATTGGACAAAATGCAGGATTTCTGGTAGCAAAGAAATGGGAGTTGTTTCAATTTCTTTAATAAGTTCTTCTTTGAGTGTCATAGCTTTATCAGTTATCAGTGATTAATTCAATTATAGTCCATTCCATAATTATACTATAAGGGCTACGTTTATCTTATATTTAATTACACCCATCTACTGAGAGGTTCAATAAGCATCTTTTCGATGAATACTACTCAATATGATAATAAGCATTTCCTTATCTTGAATTCTATAAATGATGCGATAATCCCCTATTCTAATTCGGTAGGTGTCATCATATCCTTTGAGTTTCTTGACTCCGCTAGGACGAGGTGTATCGATAAGTAGTCTAATGGCAGTAATTAAGCGTTCGCGTTGTTGTTTGGGTAAGTTGTTTAGTTGTTTTTGAACTGGTTTCGGAATAATAACTCTGTAGTTTACGCTTGGGTTGCCTCATATTCTTCGAGGGTTAGATAGTCTCCTGCTTGATAAGCTGATTCAGAAGCAATTATGTTAGCTTGCTCTTCTTCTGTAATTTCTATTTCAGTATGTCGTTCTTTGATAAAGAGCAAAAAGTCAAGTAATTGAGTCAAAAGGGTGTCAGGTGTCTGCTCGATTTCTTTAATTAGTTGTTCTTTGAGTGTCATAGCTTTATCAGTTATCAGTTATCAGTTATCAGTAATCAGTAATCAGTTATCAGTGATTAATTCAATTATAGTCGATGATAGGTGCTGCGTTACGACGGATTGTTAGCTTGAAGTTAAAGCAGAAATTTTTGCAGTCTAACTACGTTTTACTAAATCTGGATGTTGTCAAATTTTCTCTTGACAAAGGCGACTTGACATGACATTATATTCATAATGGAAAATCCGTGCGTATGCAGACGCTATTTTCCCATGGTCTTAACTATGATTGATGTAATTATGTGATTGACTATGATTGGTTCATTCAATCAATCTTCATCTCTAATCCACTCTTAACTAGGTCCCTAAACATAGTCCATCACATCAACCACAGTCGATGATAGTTGGTGGGTTACTAGGTTTTACTAAATCCTGATTTGAAAA
>NZ_JADBSA010000429.1:0-4775 GCF_020246945.1 Microcystis sp. M113S1
GTTTGGTTCGGGATTGGGGGAAAAAAATAAATCTATCTGTCGGGTTTCGTCGCTGACTTCTTTGCTGATTTCGACGGTTCCCAAGGGAGAAAGTAATTGTTCAAGGTAATTTTTGGCAAATTGGTCATGGGGTTTCATGGACTGAGCAGTTAATCGATAATTTTCAATTGTATAGTTATTAAAAAAGTGGGTTTAAATAACCCACTTCTCAAGGGATGATTGGTAGTTTTTGGGATCGGAATTTTCAAACTGTGCCAGAAACTATGAGCAGCCATGGCAATTATTCTCCTTGTCAATAGTCAGCAATTGCAAGATTAGACTACCTCTTCGAGAAAATCATAAATTTTGTCTAATTGTTCCAAGGTCACTAAACCGTACTGCCAGAGAATCATCGGTAAATGAATTTTATCAGATTGGATCGAGCGCTCGGCCATAGCGATCGATTCTTGGGGAAGGGACAATTCCTCTTGTAGAAATTGTCGGAATTGGGAATAGGCAATCGTGGACATAGGGGGATTTTTTTCCTCAATAGTATAGTATATCTCGTGATTTTAACAAAACACTACCTGATCGGTTTCAAGGACAGTTAGTCTCGCGACCGTTTTTTCTGTATCTAAGCTATCTCGATGATAGAGAGCGCTTTCCTAAAAATCGCTGGCTCTCTTAAGATAGTCCCGTTAGATCGAGCAGAATTTTGTCTCTGTTTAATCTATAGCAAGGGTAAAGATTATTCAATCTATGACTTGATAGACTATAAAAATCTTAATCGATATGGTTAGATTTTAAACAGTATAAATGCGTAATAGCTTCTAAAAGCCATACTTATATTTCCAGACAAGGGACACCTTCTATAAGAAAGTTAACACCATTTTCAAAAATCAAGGTCTTGAGATAGACTCAATCTTAATTTTATCTCCTTCTTTCACTCCTAATTCTTTCGCTCGACCCCCAGCTAGTTCGATCACTTGATTAACCATGGTGTTTGGCCCATAGACAGGACAAGGATCCACAGCACAAGGGGGGACATTCAGCAAAACTGCTTTTACTATATCATCTTTTAGAAAAATCATGTCTAGAGGAATCGAGACATTTTTCATCCAAAACCCTGCCATCAGAGGTTGTGCAAAGGGAAATAGCATACCGCGATTTTTCTCCAAAGACGAGCGATACATTAAGCCCTTGGCCTGTTGTTCCGGGGTTTGAGCCACTTCTAACTCAATCATCTCACCATTAATATTTGCTTTGGCCGTGATCGGTAATATTTGCCCTTGATTCTCAGTCGTAATCTGAGCCATCGAACTATTATTACCATTGAGATTAGTCGATTGACAACTCAGCAGCAACAAACCTAAAAATAATATTAACTTGATCTTGAGCATAAATGATTTTTTACCAGTCATCACCAATAGTTATCAATACTTAATTTTTCTAGTATAAGTGGAGAATTAAGCAGATAAAACGTTAACACAAAGTAGCGACGGCAAATATAAAGATATTATTAAAAATATCTAGCATGGGGTTGAGCATCCTTCCTTGAGGAGAGGGGCAGGCTTACTAGAACATATATACTAAGAAAGTTCTCAAATTTATTTGCCGATTTTTCCCCGCAATTTTGCCCTAGTCTGGCTGCAGTCGATCGCCTTCGTAGGTTAAAATACCATTGATCTGTTGATCGATTATTGTAGGCTCAGGAGCAATCACCATGACCGCAGAAAGTATGTTATTTAATGGGGCGATCGTGGCGATCGTTCTCGTCCTCGTCGGATTAGCTTGGGGTTTTCTTCTCCTCAAAATCCAAGGTGGAGAAGCGGAATAGCTTGTTTTTCGGTTCATGGTTACTTTACTTAGTAGTCATGAACTACTTTTTTCCCATCAAAAGTAATTAAGAGAAAATCAATAACTAAAATTTTATACCCACACCCATGAACACTCCCACGATCGAGTTTTTTGTCGGTTTATCAGAAGAATTAAGCGGTGTTAGTCTCCGCAAAAATAAAAGTACCGGGATTCGCAATGTCCTGATGACTTTTAAAACCCTGAAAGCGATCGAACGTTTCCAAAGTTTCACCACCCGTACCTACGGCGATCTCCGTCTCACCGATGAGGAAGGAGTGATTATAGTTATTCCCAACTCGACTAAGTTTATCTTTGGAGGAGATGAAGGGGATGAAATTCAACGGGTAGAATGTGGTTTTGAAATCACCGATGAACACTGGGAGCGTTTTATGCGCTTTATGAATCGTTATGCGGCAGCCAACGGTATGGGGTATCAGGATAAGTGAGAAGTGAGAAGTGGGGTGATGGGGAGTGGGGAGTAGGGAGAATAAATAAAAATAATCTCCTGACGACCGACTCCTGAATTCTGATAGTTAAAAACGAGCTAAAATAAGGATAAATTTAGTCAAGAAACCATGAAAATAGCGATTACTGGGGCGACGGGATTTGTGGGTAGTCGGTTAGTGGTCAAACTCTATGATCGCGGCGATGACATCCTAATTTTGACTCGCAATCCCGATAAAACCCGAAGAATTTACCCAAAGTCAATCTATCCTAAGATAGAGATTATTTCCTATATCGCCACAGAATCGGGGGATTGGCAAAAAGAGATTTCCGGATGTGACGCGGTGATTAATCTAGCGGGAGAACCGATTTCGGAACGCTGGACCGGTGAAGCAAAACGAGCAATCGTCGCTAGTCGGGAAATCGGCACCGAGAAAATTGTCGAGGCGATCTCGCGTAGCGAGCGCGTTGCGACCGCACTGGCGGACCAGAAACCGAAAGTTTTAATTAACTCCTCGGCGATCGGTTACTATGGAACCAGTGAAACCGCTAGTTTTGACGAAAATAGCCCTCCCGGTGACGATTTTCTGGCAGATGTCTGTAAAAAGTGGGAAAAAGCCGCCCAAAAAGTTAAAGATTACGGCACTCGTTTAGTCATTCTTCGCACGGGTATTGTTTTAGGCAATGGGGGTGCTTTAGGGAAAATGATCCCACCCTTCAAACTTTTTGCCGGCGGTCCGATTGGCAGCGGTCGTCAGTGGTTTTCTTGGATTCATCGGGATGATTTAATTAATTTAATTATCTATTGTCTCGATCGCCCAGAAATTAGCGGTACTTTCAACGCTACTGCACCCAATCCCGTCCGGATGAAAGAATTCTGTCAGATTTTAGGGGAAGTAATGAATCGTCCTTCTTGGTTGCCAGTGCCAGATTTTGCCCTCGAAATTCTCTTGGGAGAAGGAGCAAAAATCGTCTTAGAAGGTCAAGAAGTGCTGCCAAAAGCCACACAAGCGCTCGGTTTTGACTATCGTTATCCTAATCTAGAAGCGGCCTTAGAGGAAATCGTCCCGAAAATGTAGAAAGCTGATCTACCCGAGGCCAAATGCCCTCAATCTATTTTTCACTCCAGACGGGATGGGAGAATAAAGAGGCAGCCACTCTCACCCCGCGCAGTTGATTTAACAGGGGTAAATGACCCACGGGAGCGCTTAAATCCCAGATAAATTCTTGGGGGTATTTTGTCCAATTATTGCCATTTTTCCAACCAATTTTCGGCCAGAGTTTCGGGAAATCTTGTCCCACACCTATCCATAATTTGCGCTGTACCGACCAACCGAATTTTCCTTCCGAATGAACTAACCAAAGATGATCAATAGTCTGAATATCTACACCGGGAAAAGCTTCTACTTCCGTAAAATAGACCCATTTCCTCTGTATTGCTCCTTCTCCTGCTAATTCACAGAGTTTTTGACGGGTGAGACTATCAGCAGTTTGAAAATCCTGTTTAGCCAATAATTCCTGTAAAAGTCGATAATCGATACCTTTAGCACTATCGAGGGGAACAACACCCGTGGGGAAATAATTAGCTAAAAATTCCTTGCTCTGATCGCTATTATCTTGGTATAGCAATTGATAAGCCTTACCTGTCACCAGATTAACAGGAGTGGGCTGCTTGGCCAACAAAAAATCTCTTAATACAGTTAGGCCAACTTCTCCGGCCCCGGCTAATTGTGTCAGGATTTGTAATTGATTTTTCGGCGACTCGGTGGCTAATTGACTCATCTTACGGGTAATATCCTCGCTTTGTTCTTCTACTAACACGCCATTCTGGTCAGTCATATCATCACTTTTAAGACCACTCCTTCAATACTATTACCACTATTTCGGGGTCGCTGCTCAATTTTTTCCTGACAAAAAAGGGATTTTTAGCGGGTGGTTGATCGTACACTGAATAACCAGTCCAAATGATAACGGTATAATATTGATACCAAATTGTCATTTTAACCCGCGTGTTACCCAGCGCGGGTTATAGCAAAGAACTGATTAGCCCGAGACTCGATCGCAAGATGAACAGATAAGGCATCTCTCCCCTGATCAGTAATCTCAAATCGGCGGCGAGATCTAACAGAACAAAAAGTAACACACCGAGTAGTGATCCGATAGTAGTGGTGAGCTCTCTTGCTTATCTAGCCTGAGTTGTGTAGAATATTGACTAATAAAAATAATTACCTGATAAATGTCAATAATTTGCTTTTTATGATTGCTGTTTTTATCAAAATCTTCTCTGGGATTATTAAATTTTGGTTGGATGGCGATGAAGATTTAGAACATAATCTTCTAACAAAAGATTCCCCAGCTTCAATATTTCGTTGTCCTAAATGTGGTTCTTGCCATACCATCAAAAATGGTTCTACACATAATGGCAAACCCAAACGTAAGTGTAAAGATTGTGGTCGTCAGTTTGTGATCAATCCCACTAATAAAACCGTCTCTGA
>NZ_JADBSA010000043.1:0-13015 GCF_020246945.1 Microcystis sp. M113S1
AAGGCCGAATTTGAAGTCTTTTCTGAACGAAACCCCCTACTATCTGTGGTCAAGGTTCAGTTTTTAGCTTGGTTATCGCTTTTTCCATTGTAGCTTAAAGCCGTCCTCAAAGGACGGGGTTTTAACCCAAATTTTCGATAAGGTTGATAGCAGTTATCTTAATAGTGAGGTGCGAAGTTTTCGTTTTGGGGAACAGGGAGGGAGCAGCCCATTTATGCCAAAATATAAAAGCGATCGCTAAAAGTGATTAAATTTATTCAATATGATACCAAATCCGCTTTTAATAGCATGATTAACTCCCAATCCAACTTTCAAAACCCAGTTATGGATTGTTTCCCCCTGCTCCGCAGCTCTGGCGCTCCCCAATCTCCTATATTTTAAACAGGATTTGGTATCAGACCCCTAATTTCTTCCCTGCCTGAAATTTCTCAATTTCTCGGAATAAATTTGAGTACCAAAATCAGGGTAAATAGCCCAAATATCAACTTAATAAAGTTTTAATAGACATTTAAGCCCTAATAGATTAATCTTACTTTTTTTAAAGCCGATATGCTGCCTCGCTAATCCTTTTAAGACTTGAAAACTTGGTATTCTGTCAGGGCTTGCCCGTGAGAGGGGTCAATTTTCAAGGATAATTTGTAACAGAGTGTTGAAAATTCCTTTAATCTTAGTCATGAGCGATCGCCCACCAGAACTAACCCTAGCCGACCAGGCCCCTGCCAACTACGAATGTCGCTCCTGCGGCTACGTTTACGACCCCAGCAAGGGAGATAGTAAAACCAACACTCCCGCTGGAACCCCCTTCGAGGAATTGCCAGAAACGTGGCGCTGTCCCGTGTGTGGTGTGCGTCGTTCCCAATTTATCAACATCGGAGCTAAAGATGCTCCTTCGGGATTCCAAGAAAATCTTAGCTATGGTTTTGGAGTCAACCGTCTCACTCCCGCACAAAAAAATATTTTGATTTTCGGGGCTTTAGCGCTAGGATTTGTTTTCTTTATTAGTTTATATGGTTTAAACTAACTCAAGCACTCATTATCTTTAAATCTAACGGCTCTTATGAGCCTGTAACCCATCGGGTACAAACCCTAATCCGTCCCGATTCCTTGACCAATACCTCTGAACCATTGATGAGAAAACTGAAACAATTCGTAATAGTTCTAGCTGTAGCCTTTTTCTGCTTTAGCTGTAGTAGTGTGCCATCCCTGAGCAATAGCCCTTGGCAAATCCTCACCCTCGACACTGACTCCACTTTTGCCGATATCGCCTTTACCGACGACCTGCAGCACGGTTGGTTAGTGGGAACCAAATCTACCCTCTTTGAAACCAGCGATGGGGGGAACAACTGGCAGCAAAAAGTCCTCAACCTTGGCGACGAAAAAGTTAGCTTTAGCGCCGTCAGTTTCCACAACCAAGAGGGTTGGATTGTCGGTAAACCCTCAATTCTTCTCCATAGCGAAGACGGGGGCAGCAGCTGGTCCCGTATTCTCTTAAGTGAAAAATTACCCGGTTCCCCCTACGGAATTATCGCCCTGAACGACAAAACCGCCGAAATGGTCACGGATTTAGGCGCTATCTACCGCACCAAAGACGGGGGCAAAACTTGGCAAGCTTTAGTGGAAGGTGCTGTGGGTGTGGCCCGGACAATTGTTCGTTCCCATGATGGTAAATATGTGGCCGTTTCCGCACGCGGGAACTTTTATTCCACTTGGGAACCGGGGTCAACAGAATGGCAACCCCACAATCGTCTTTCCTCCCGCCGCTTACAAAAAGTCGGTTATGGTGAAAAAGGAGAACTGTGGGCCCTGGCCCGGGGTGGTCAACTACAATTTACTAGCCCCAATGATCTCGATACATGGGAAGATAAGGTATTCCCGGAGTTTTCCACCAGTTGGGGACTTTTGGACCTCAACTACCGCAGCCCCGAAGAAATTTGGATCGCTGGTGGTAGCGGCAATCTCTTGGTCAGTCATGACAGCGGCCAATCTTGGCAAAAAGATCGCGCTGTGGAAAGTGTCCCCTCCAATCTCTATCGAATTGTTTTTATCAATTCCGACAAGGGTTTTGTCTTGGGACAAAATGGGGTTTTACTGAAATATAATCCCCCTAGCGAACCGGCCTAAAACTTGTGTCAGGGTCAAGAAAGTCTCTATTATAGAGATTGAATTTTTCAAGTCCTATCATTCCGAGGAGAACCGTCCATGTCAGGTAGTACCGGCGAACGTCCTTTTGGCGATATCGTTACCAGTATTCGTTACTGGATTATCCATAGCATCACCATCCCCATGCTCTTTATCGCAGGTTGGTTATTCGTGAGTACCGGTTTAGCTTACGATGTTTTTGGCACTCCCCGTCCCGATGAGTATTACACTCAAGAGCGTCAAGAATTACCGATCATTAATGATCGCTTTGAGGCCAAAAATCAAATCGAGCAGTTTAATCAGTAGTTTACTTTAATTAAGGATAAAAACAATGGCTAGTGGTAATCCCAATCAACCCATTTCTTACCCCATTTTCACCGTTCGCTGGTTGGCAGTTCATACCTTAGCGGTCCCCACTGTCTTCTTTATCGGTGCGATTGCGGCAATGCAGTTTATTCAACGCTAGGAGAACAATTATGGAAAGAACACCTAATCCGAATCGGCAAGCTGTCGAGTTAAATCGTACTTCTCTTTACCTAGGTTTACTCCTAGTTGCTGTCTTGGGAATTTTATTTTCCAGCTATTTCTTTAACTAATTAGTCCCGATTCATTGTCATCGCAATTAGGAGGTGTTATTCATGTTCGCAGAAGGTCGTATTCCTTTGTGGTTAGTCGCCACCATCGCTGGTCTAGGCGTTATCGCCGTGGTTGGTCTTTTCTTCTACGGAGCTTACGCTGGTTTAGGTTCCTCTCTGTAATTCCATTACGGGTAATTTTCCCCAGCAAAAAGCCGCTAGTTATTTCTTTAAACTGGCGGTTTTTTAAGTTATCTGTTAAAAGTAAAGCTCGATCGAACTTTAATACCAAATCCGTTTTTAATAGTGTGATTAACTCTCAAGTTATCAATTGTTTCTCCCCACACCCTACACCCCACTTTCCTATACCTTTTAAACAGGATTTATTGTCCCGTTTGCAGGAGAGCTAATAATTAACAAAAAAAGGAGTCAAAGACTTGACTCCTTTAGTTATATGGATGATTTAGCTAAAACTAAACTTCTTGTTTACGAGTGCTAAGATCACCCAATTTTTGGAATAAACCGAATTCCACTTGTTCTTCCAGATCTGGATCTACCCCGGCGAATACGTCGCGGTAGATGGTACGAGAACCGTGCCAGATGTGACCGAAGAAGAATAGTAAAGCAAAGACAGCATGACCGAAAGTAAACCAACCTCTGGGAGAAGTGCGGAATACCCCGTCAGACTTGAGGGTTTCGGTGTCAAACTCGAAAGCTTCACCGAGTTGCGCTTTACGGGCAAATTTCTTCACATCAGCAGGATCGCTGAAGACCTGACCATCGAGAGCGCCACCGTAGAAAGAAACGGTGACACCACTTTGTTCGATACTCAGTTTCGATTCCGCACGACGGAAGGGAATATCGGCGCGAACGATACCTTCCGAGTCGGTCAGGACAACGGGGAAGGTTTCAAAGAAGTTAGGCATCCGACGCACGCTGAGAACGCGACCTTCGCCATCTTTGAACACGGGGTGTCCTAACCAAGATTTAGCGATACCGTCACCGCTATCCATGGCACCAGTACGGAATAAACCACCTTTAGCGGGGCTATTACCGACATAATCATAGAAAGCCAGTTTTTCAGGGATTGCTTGGTAAGCTTCGGCGATGGTGGCCCCATTGGCGATGCTGGCCTCGACGCGACGCTCAATTTCTTCTTGGAAATAGCCCTTATCCCATTGGTAACGGGTGGGGCCAAAGAGTTCGATCGGGGTGGTAGCATTACCGTACCACATGGTTCCAGCCACGACGAAAGCGGCAAAGAAAACGGCGGCGATACTGCTAGAAAGCACCGTTTCGATATTACCCATTCTCAGGGCTTTATAGAGTCTTTCGGGGGGACGAACGGTTAAATGGAATAAACCGGCGATAATCCCGACGATACCCGCAGCAATGTGGTGAGCTACCACACCCCCGGGGTTAAAGGGGTTAAAACCAGCCGGTCCCCATTCGGGAGCTACGGGCTGCACATGACCAGTTAAACCGTAGGCATCGGAAACCCACATCCCGGGACCCCAAAGGCCTGTTTGATGGAAAGCACCGAAACCAAAACAAAGTAAACCGGATAAGAACAGGTGAATACCGAACATTTTCGGCAAATCGAGGGCAGATTCGCCCGTGCGGGGATCGATAAATAATTCTAAATCCCAGAAAACCCAGTGCCAAACCGCCGCTAGGAATAGCAGACCGGATAAGACGATATGAGCGGCGGCAACGCCTTCAAAAGACCAGAAACCGGGGTCAACACCAGTTTCGCCGGTGACGCTCCAGCCACCCCATGAACCGGTGACACCTAAGCGGGCCATGAAGGGCAGCACGAACATTCCTTGCCGCCACATCGGGTTTAATACGGGGTCACTGGGGTCGAAAATAGCCAGCTCATAGAGGGCCATGGAGCCAGCCCAACCCGCTACCAGTGCGGTGTGCATCAGGTGAACGGAAATTAAACGGCCCGGGTCGTTGAGAACGACTGTGTGTACTCGATACCAAGGTAGTCCCATTGACTACGCTCCTCCTATTGACAATTTAGTGTCCACTTAGACGCTTTTTATATTCAGGGTCAAAATATAAGCCCAACAATCTCGACTGTTAAGTGCAAGAGTTAGCCGACCTACATTATCCCTTGAAAAGTGTATCTATTCTAAAGAAGTGTAACTATTGTTAGAACAGATTTCAAGTCTTTGCGATCGGTCTTCCGCCAGAATAGTCCAGATAAGGAAGTGGGGTGTGGGGTGTGGGGAGCTTTTTTCAGTGATCAGTAAACAGTAAACAGTAATCAGTGAAAAGACAGCACTGTTAATGCTATTTAGGGTTTGCGGCAAAAAGTTTTTCGTGGGGGTAGGGTGTGGGGTGTGGGGTGTAGGGTGTAGGGTTTTACCCATTTTCAGAGGGTCAATTACCTAATTTTCGGGGAAAAAGTCCCGGAATTTTCCCCCCGACCACTCCAAGAAATGGCACTTTTTGATTTCAAAAAAGCCTAAAGATATTATCCAACAAGGTTTTTAGATTTATTCAGCAAGCCCTATTTAATACTCCTCACTTAATACCACTCACTGAAAACTCACATCTGATCAGTGATCACTGATGACTGATAACTGATCACTGATTACTTCCTCAGCACTTCTTCGGCATTTTGCAGGATTTCGAGGACTTGTTCGGCACTAATCAAGCGTTTTAGCACCACTTGCCCGATGGTGGGGACAGTATCGGCAATTTCTGCACTCTTGGGGGCAACTTCTACCATAATCACGGCTTCTTCCACCTTATAAAGCCATAAAACCTGTTCTCCCTCTAAAATACCGATATTTAATCGCTCTATCTGCGGTGGTCGTCGCCAACTACTCGCGTGATCCCACAAACCGCCAAATTCCCACACCCGTCCTATTGTCCAACCTGCCGTTAAGAAAAAATATTTCACTTTGTTACTCAATCTAGAATCAATCTCTAGCTTTCTGGCTTAATTAGTTTTCAGCCGTCAAATTCTATCAAAAAACTGCTAACGTCCCGTTAATTTCACTACCCCAATCCCCCCAAAGTATAGACCCAAGACCGCCCCTGCTAACAGGGATTGGGTGAGAGGATCTGTGGAAGGGGTTAAAATCGCGCCTAAAATCACCGCACCCAAAACCACGAAACGCCACCCCGATAACATCGTTTGCGAGGAAATAATGCCTAAAAAGCTCAAAATCAATTGAATAACGGGAATTTGAAAGGCGATGCCGGTACTAAAAAGTAAAAGTAACACAAATTCAAAATAGCGCTCGATCGACCAAGCTTGTTCGACCACTTCCGCCCCATAACTCACAAAAAAGTTTAAAGCGGCGGGAATCAGGGCAATATAGGCAAAAAATAAACCAGCAAAAAATAAAACACTCGATCCTAACACTACCGGGACAATTAAACGCCGTTCGCGACGGGTTAACCCCGGCAGCACAAAGAGAATAATTTGTAAGAGAATGACCGGACTAGCCACCAGTATGCCGCTATATCCAGCTACTTTTAGGGAGACGAAAAAAAATTCTCCCGGGGCCAACTGCAAAAATTTTACCCCTTGGGCAGGGACTTCCAGCACTTGTACTAGGGGTTTAACGAAGATAAAACATCCCACCGCACCCACAGCCACGGCAATTAAACTATAAAAAATCCGGCGCCGCAATTCCTCCAAGTGGTCAAATAAGGACATTTCCACTTCTCCGGGTAACTCATCGAGGAATTCAGGACTGTCTGGGGGTGGGGTTTTTACTTCTGTCGATGACATGGCTTTCGCTCGATCGTTCTCTACTCAAGCCTTTATCCTAGCATTGATAGGGGATGGGGATTAGGGATTAGGGGTTAGGGGTTAGGAGACAGAATTCAGGATAATAAATCAAAGTTGCCCCCCACTTCCCCATTTCCCCACTCTCCTTAAAAAAAATTTGCTATGATATAGGGACTTGTTTAGTATTTGGTAAAAATAACCATAAGTCGTACCGTGTTCACAACTGTTCAACCCGCCAATCGATCGAGCTTACCTGATGACCTATTTACGGCAATTAAAGAGCTTAAACAGGAATTAAACGCCGTTATTCTGGCTCACTACTATCAAAATTCTGACATACAGGATATAGCTGATTATATTGGTGATTCTCTCGGTTTATCCCAACAGGCTGCCCGAACGCCAGCAGATGTGATCGTATTTGCGGGGGTTCACTTCATGGCAGAAACAGCTAAAATTTTAAACCCAGATAAGTTGGTATTGCTGCCGGATTTAGATGCAGGATGTTCTTTAGCTGATAGTTGTCATCCTGAAGATTTTGCTCGTTTTAAAGCCCAATATCCCGATCATATCGTGATTTCCTATATCAATTGCAGTGCAGAAATTAAGGCCATGAGTGATATTATCTGCACCAGTTCCAACGCAGTCAAAATAGTTAATCAAATCCCTGCCCATCAACCGATTATCTTCGCTCCCGATCGCAATTTAGGCCGTTACGTCAGTCAGCAAACTGGTAGAGATTTAGTTCTCTGGCAGGGTAGTTGTATTGTCCATGAAACTTTTTCCGAACGCAAGATAATAGAATTAAAAGTCGCCCATCCAGAAGCAAAAATTATCGCCCATCCTGAGTGTGAAGCATCGGTTTTACGCCATGCCGATTATATTGGTTCCACGACGGCACTATTAAATTATTCCCTGAAAAGTTCCGAAAAAACCTTTATTGTCGCCACAGAACCAGGGATTATTCACCAGATGCAAAAATCCGCCCCAGAGAAACTATTTATCCCCGCACCAGCTTTAAATAACTGTGCTTGTAATGAGTGTCCCTACATGAGACTGAACACTCTCGAAAAATTGTATCTCTGTATGCGAGATAAAACTCCAGAAATTACTATTTCTGAAGATTTAAGAGTTAAGGCACTGTTGCCGATTCAAAGAATGTTAGAAATGTCTTAATCAGTGATCAGTTATAAGTGATCAGTTATCAGATGGCGCAATAATATTATTGTAGGGGCGAATTGCATTCGCCCTCTTTTAATAACTTCTGCTGCTCACCATAAGTGAGAGAAAGTCACCAATATGAGATGCACCCTGTGAGTTTTCAGTTCATTAGACATCTGCAAAAATTATAACCCAATCACAGCTTGCTTCTATGTCATGTACTAATAAATAGTTCGATAATCCAAATATATATCTATCATTGCTAATTCAATTTAACGGAAAAAATCTGGGGACATTAAAATCATTTTTATTTTGGTAAGTTTCTTGTCTAGAAAAAATTTTATTCTTGAGATAATATTAGGTAGAATTACACTGATTACTGATTACTGATTACTGATTACTGAAATGCTGAAGATAAATTTTTTCGTTGTGTTTGATGGATTGAAAAAAATCGACAATGGGACGAGGATAATTAACCCCTAAAATCACCCCATAACGCTTTTGTTCCTCTGGAGATAATTTATAAGGTTCGTGAATTTTATCGCCCTTTATTGCGGCTAATTCGGGCAACCAGTGACGTAAATAATCACCTTTGGGATCATAATCTCTCGACTGTTTAGGGATATTAAAATAACGAAATGCTCGCGCGTCATTGCCGACACCAGCAGTGTAATTCCAATTACCCCAATTACTACAGACATCGTAATCAACTAATAACGACTCGAACCATTCTGCTCCCATACACCAATCAATACCGAGATTTTTGGTCAGAAAACTAGCGACATTTTGCCGGCCACGATTTGACATAAATCCTGTAGCGGCTAATTCTCTCATATTAGCATCTACAAGGGGATAACCGGTTTTTCCCTCACACCAGAGATTAAATCTTTCCCAATCTTCTAACCAAGGTAAATTAAGTCCTTGCAAACCAGATTTATAGAAGATTGTATTACCGTGTTTACTGCCAATAAATCGGAAAAAATCTCGCCAGAATAATTCAAAAATCAGCCAATAGGTAGAGTCATTTTTTACTCTTATTTGCTCATATTTTTGTACTTCCTCATAGATATAACGGGGGGAAAGACAGCCAAAACTTAACCAAGCTGAGAATTTTGAGGAATAATTAGTCCCTAACATTTCATTGCGGGTTTCCTTATAGGTTTTTAAGGAATCACTATCCCAAATATATTCCTTAACCCTTGATTTTCCTGCCATTTCACCCCCTTGAAACGACAAAACACCTCGCCAGTCTAGAATTAGTTCTGTTAAGCCTAAATCGTTTAAACTGGGAAGGTTTCCCAACTCTATTTTAGGCAATTTTGTCAACTTTTTCGGCGTGGGATAAGTTGTTCTTATTTGCCAATGACGTTCTACTTGTTTACGAAAATTAGTAAATAATTCTGGTAATTGATTAATGGTAAAAGGTAAATCATCAGGATGATATAAAGTGGCTGTCCAAAAAGTTTTTATCTGCACGGGAACCCCAGATAAAGCCTTATTTACCGCTTTTTCTACCGCTAATTCCTCTGCTGTTACCTCTTGATGATAATAAACCCTAGCTATCTGCAATTCTTGAACTAATTGCGGGATAATTTCTTCTGGTTTTCCCCGTCGGATAATTAAATTACCGCCTAAACTTTCCAGAGATTGTCGTAAATTTGCTACGCTTTCTAATAAAAATTTAGCCCGGAACTTGCCTGTTTTGGGAAACCCGTAGGAAGTAAGACCAAATTGACGCTCATCAAAACAATAGAAGGGAATTATCTCGAATTGTTCTTGAATAGCGCGATAAATTGCCTCGTGATCGTGAACCCGCAGATCATTGCGATACCAAATTAAAACCCGCATTTAACATCAATTAAAAGTTGATAACTGATAAATAGTAACTGAGATGAGATTTAATTATCTTTTGCCGTAGTAATGGCCATAGTAACGATAATTGTGGTCTTTCCGACTAACATTATTAGCCACTAAACCTAACAGGGAAATGTGGGATAATCTCAGATCTTCGAGCAGATTTTTCAGCGCAAAGCGATCGGTTTTGCCCAGTTTGGTGACGAGAATTAGGCCAGTGGCCATGGCGGCGAGAATTTTGGCATCGGCAAAGGCGGCGAGCGGTGGTAGATCGTAGATAATTAGATCGAAAGCGTGGTCTTGCTGTAATTGCGAGATCATCTCCTGCATTCTCTGGGAAGAAAGCAAACGGCTTGGATCTGGGGGAATTGAACCGGCGGTAAGAATCGATAAATTCTCGTAACGGGGTAGAGGTTGAATTGCCTCGTTCCAATCGAGACCCTCGGCGATGACATTACTGAGTCCGTGGTCGTTATTGAGATTAAGTCGCAGGTGAATCTGGGGTCGTCGCAGGTCGGCATCCACCAGTAAGACTCTTTGTCCCATACTGGCGGCCGCCTTAGCGATATTGATTGCCATAGTGGTTTTACCATCTCCCGGTGATACAGAACTAATCACGAGGGACTTGAGGGGGGAATCGGAACCGAGGAGGCGAATATTGGCGTTAAGAGTGCGGAAAGCTTCCGAGAAGGGCGAGAAATTATAGTAGGAGGGGTTTTCGCTGGCTGATTTGGCAGTAGTATTAGGGATAGTAATTTCGCGATCACCGACTGTTAACTGGGGTAGGGCGGTGTTCACTTTTTCGATCGTACCGAGGTCTTTTTGCCAAGGAATTGCACCTAAAAGGGGTAGCTTGGCATCTTCTTTTAGTTCATCTGCACTATGATGAACGGGATCTAATCTTTCAGCTAAAAAGGCCGCCCCTATACCTAGCAACAGGCCACCGATAAGCCCCAAAGCCAGATTTCGCACGGGTTTAGGAGAAACGAAATCTTCCTCTACTTCTGGTGGAGAAATTAGTTGCCAAGGCATCACTTGTTGTGCCACCTTGAGTTGGAGTTTTTGTTGTTCCTCCAGAAAACGGCCGAGACTGGTGGTGGCGATTTCCAATTCTCGCTGCAAATCCGTATAACGACGGGATAGTACGGCTAGGTTTTTGACCGAGGCTTTCTGTTGTTCCAGGGCTTGGGCAAGGGATTCTACCTTAATTTCTAGGGTTTGGCGAGTGTTAGCGGCTTCCACCAATTGTTGGGTTAATTCTACTCGCAAAGCGCTTCGTGACACCAAAGCCGGGGAATTACCCACTGTCTGGGGCAGTTTTTCCCCTAGGGTTCTCTGTGCCTCGTTTTGCAGTAGGGGCAGTAAATTAGCCCGTTTTTCCTCTAGGGTGGCGATTATCGGGCTATCCTTGGCAAAAACTGCCGATTGTTTCGCCAATTCCACTTCCACTTCTTGCAACTGCTTGAGCAAATCTTGATAACCGGGAGATTCACTGAGATAAGTAGCGATAATTGCTTGATTAGGGTCTAATCCCACCTGTTGCTGTAAAGCTTGATAGCGAGAGTTAATTTCGTTAAGGGCGACTTGGGCGACTCTGTACTCCTGTTCGACGCTGGTTAACTGTTGCGATAAACGAGTCGCTTCTTTGTCAGGATCAAGGAAATTGTATTGCTGCCGGAATTGCTGCATTTGTTTTTGTAGAGAATTAACTCGTTCCTGCAGCACGGGCAATTGAGCATTGACAAAATCCAAACCTTGATTAATTTCGGTCTTGCGTTCCTGAGAACTATAGTTTAGGTAATGACGGGCTAAATTGTCTAAAACCAGCTTGATTTTTTCTGGTTCCGCATCTTGATAGGAAATTTCTAAAACTTTCGTATCTTTTAGTTGACTAACTTTGAGATCAGATTTGCCAGTCTTACTAATTAAATCACTGTAGGTAAAGTCGGGATATTGAGGAGTTATTTTACTAAGGATGGGGTTAAGGAGTTGAGGACTGGTTAAAACAGCGATTTGGGTATCATAATCGATGTCTTCACCACCTAACTGAGGTAGGATATCTTGGGCTGCCAGTCTGGAAGAACTTTTATTTTCCTCGATGGGTTGACCGATGAGCAGCAGGAATTTACCTTGATAGATAGGGGTTTTTAAGAAAGTATAAGTAGTGATCGCACTTGTCACCCCTAGGGTGATGCTAGCGATTATCAACCAGCGATGCTTGACCACAGAAAGGACTTGACGCAGGTTGATTTCTTCTTCTTCCTGCGTCACGGAGGGGATAAAAGCCGGTTGAGCAAAAATTGTTAGATTTTCCTGGCTTTGGGCTTTCAAAGCCCCGTTTTGTTGGTTGTTCATCATTAATCAAATAGTCAAGGGATAACTGTATTAGACCGCATCTAGTATGCCAGTATAGCTTGAGAATAATTTGGGAATTTGTCCAAACATGGTATCTATTTAAAATAGCCTCAAACCCTTATAGAGTCAGGAATATGACATCTAAAGCTGAGATTGACTTCGGGACACTTTAAGGATATAAACGGCAACCAGCTAGAGAACTGGAATTTCACTGGCAGGCCATTAACCCTTAAAAGTATTGCTATGCAAAGATCATAGCCGAAAAAGCCAAACTACGGGTTTCCCTGTGGATGCGGTTTAAAAGATTTTGCGGTAGCAATCTGGCTCGATTAATTACCGCTTCATCATAACACCATGCTACAATGGCGACTCTAGTTTTTCCAGAACTACTAACTTTTGTCCTGCCGCATCTTATAGTCCAGCTTGCTGATAATCCTCCCGACAAATCAGAACATCCATAGGTAGCTATTCTACAATCAGGAATGGATAATTAAGCGGTTAGATGACCAAGAATTTTTTGAAGGCAAAGGGGGAGAATTAGGACAAGCAGACAGAATTAACGGATAAAGCCGAAAAAAACAGTTTATTAATGGCTAAAAACAGCTTTAAAACCAGTAAAAGCTGTTTGTCTGGTTAATATGCTCAATTAAGTGAGATAGTTGAGCAACTATCTTGAGAATTGCTGCAAATTACCCCTCTGGGTTGACAAGGATGCTGAAATAGATTATAGCGGTTCTCGCATCTGCGAGGCACACTTTAACCTTTGTTGATTAAGCTTTTCAGGATTGATAATGTACCTCTTGTGAACAGGAAACGCTATATCTTCATTGAGAACTCAGCATCTGTATCGCTGGTGTAAAGTAAAAAAATTAGAATACAAGCATCAAAAAATATGTCTAAATTGCTTGATAACTTGACTTATCTGCTGAGGATTATTCTACAAGATATAAAATTACGATTCAAACTTTATGCAACCAATCAAACAACCGTTTAGTTTATCAAATGGGCAAAGGGGTTTCTAGCTCGGTGATGAAATCCGGCTCTTCGGTAATTGTTATGCAAATAATTAACTGAAAATAAAATTAGATAAGAGAGCCTACGCCCAAAAGTAGCTGAAATTCATATAAAGAAGGACTTAAGGCACAAATAGGTTAATACCAAAAGATAGACAATTGAG